>JALVUH010000096.1 GCA_027035735.1 Nautiliaceae bacterium | reverse complement strand
AAAGCCAGACTTAAAAGAAATGAAGGTAGAAAAAAAAGAGTGCTTGAACTTCGTGAAAAAGTAAAACAAGATAAAAGTGAAATTCGTCAAATTGAAATGCAACTTAAAAGAGAACTTTTAGCTAAACAAGAAGATAAAATAAATAAGAAAAAAGTAGTTTTTGAAATTGAAAAATTAAATAAGTCTATTGGAAATAAACTTTTAATAAAAGATTTTACTACAAGAATTTTACAAAAAGACAAAATTGCAATAGTTGGGAAAAATGGAAGCGGAAAATCAACTCTGCTTAAACTATTAATTGGAGAAGAAAAGCCAGATAGTGGAATTATTAAAGTAGGAGAAAATATAAAAATAGGATATTTAGACCAAAGAAAATCAATGCTTGATGATGATAAAGATTTGATTGAAACTTTTTGTCCAAATGGAGGAGATCATGTAAATGTAAGAGGTAGAAATATGCATGTTTATGGATATTTGAGGGAATTTTTATTTCCACCTGAATATTTAACTAAAAAAATTGGAGTTTTAAGTGGAGGAGAAAAGACTAGAGTTGCCTTAGCTCTTCTTTTTACAAAAGATTTTGATGTTTTAATTCTTGATGAACCTACAAATGATTTGGATATTCCAACTATTAATATTTTAGAAGAGTATTTGATGGATTTTGAAGGAAGTGTTATTTTTGTAAGTCACGATAGATATTTTGTAGATAAAATTGCTAAAAAACTCTTTATTTTCAAAGGTGATGGAGTTATAGAAGAGAGTTTCATTCCATATACTGAATATCTTGAAATTGAAAAAGAGCTAAAAGAACTTGAAAAAATTAAAATTGAGCCTGTTAAAGAAAAAAGACAAAAACCTAAAAAAAAGAAAAAATTAAGCTATAAAGAAGCAAAAGAGCTAGAAGAATTGCCAAAACTTATAGAAGAGCTAGAAATTACTATAGCTGAGATTGAAGAGTGTCTTGCAAATCCTGAATGTTATCAAGAAAAAGGATTGATTGAACTTTCAAATGAGCTTGAAGAAGTCAAAAAAATATATGATGAAAAAGTTGAGAGATATCTTGAACTTGAAGAATTAAAAGAAAAGCTTTCAATGGAAGGTTAATAATGTTTAAGTTTAATACTAAAAAGTTAAAATCAAAAATTGATGAAATTACAGTCTATAGTGCGGCTATGAGTTTTTATACCATTTTTTCTTTAATCCCTATAATTTTGTTGGTATTATCAATTTTTGCTTCTTCTCCTTTTTTTAATGAGTTTTATGAAAAATTACAAAATTTTTTAATTTCTAATATTTTGCCTTCAAATCATATGCAAATAAAAAAGTATTTGGATGCTTTTTTATTAAATTCATCTAAAATGGGACTTATTGGAGGAGTTTATATAATTTTTACTTCTATTTTGTTTTTTGATAACTACGAAACTATAATTGCTAGAATTTTTAATCAAGAAAAAAGGAATTTTTGGGAAAAATTAAAATTATATTGGACTATGCTTACATTGTTTCCTGTATTATTTGCAGTTGCTATTTATCTTTCAATAAAACTTGAATTTTTATTGCATATCTCTTTTGGTTTTTTAGTGCCTTTTTTTATTATGTGGCTAACATTTTTTTTGGCATATATGCTAACTTTAAATATAAATAGTATAAAAATAACTATTGGAATATCGTTTTTAGTTACTTTTTTATTTTTTATAGCTAAAAATATATTTTTGTATTATGTTCTTTTTAATAAAACTTATACTACTATTTATGGTTCACTTTCAATTTTACTTTTTTTGTTTTTGTGGATTTATATAAACTGGATTATTTATATTGCTGGAATTTATTTAATAAAATATCTTGAAAATAAAATGTTACAAAATTTCACAACTAACTCTTAAAACTTCTTTTTTCTTTATTTTTTCATTTAAATTGTTTTATTATGAAAATAAAAAGGAGTTTTTAATGAATGAAGTTTATTATCCTCATAAAGAATTGTTTGAAAATCCAGCTTTTAAAAATATGTGTGAATATTGGGATTTAGTAAGAGAGTTTGAGAAAGACTATGAAGGAACTTGGGCAAAATTTGCAAATGAAAAAATTTCTTGGTTTGCACCATATGAAAAAGTTTTAGATGAAAGCAATGCTCCATTTTATAAATGGTTTGTAGGTGGAAAATTAAATGTAGCATATCAATGTATTGATAGACATCTTAAAGATAAAAAAAATAAAGCGGCAATTATTTGGGAAGGTGATAATGGAGAAAAAAGAATTATTACTTATTTAGAGCTTTATAGAGAAGTTAATAGATTTGCAAACTTACTTAAATCTTTAGGTGTAAAAAAAGGTGATAGAGTTGTAATTTATATGCCTATGATTCCAGAGGCTGCTTTTGCTATGCTTGCTTGTGCTAGAATTGGAGCTATTCATAGTGTTGTATTTGGAGGATTTAGTGCTGAGGCACTCAAAGATAGAATACTTGATGCTGAGGCAAAAATAGTTATTACTGCTGATGGTGCTTTTAGAAAAGGCAAACCTTATATGCTAAAACCAACAGTTGATAAAGCACTTGAAGGAGTTGAATGTGTTGAAAAGGTTATAGTAGTTGAAAGAAATGGTGAAGAAATTGAGTGGGTAGAAGGAAGAGATGTAAGTTACAATGAATTGATAGTAAATCAAGATGATGAGTGTCCTTTTGAAATAATGGATAGTGAAGACCCGCTATTTTTACTTTATACTTCAGGAAGTACAGGAAAACCAAAAGGAGTTGAACATCATCAAGCCGGATATATTCTTTGGGCTCAAATGACAATGGAGTGGGTATTTGATATAAAAGATAACGATACTTTCTGGTGTACTGCTGATATTGGATGGATTACAGGGCATACTTATATAGTTTATGGACCTCTAGCAGCAGGTGCAACAACACTTATGTTTGAAGGAGTTTTAACTTATCCTGATGCTGGAAGAGCTTGGAAAATGATAGAAGAGTATAAAGTAAATCAATTCTATACAGCACCAACTGCTATTAGACTACTTCATAAAATAGGTGCAGATGAGCCAAAAAAATATGATTTAACTTCTCTACGTATTCTTGGAACAGTTGGTGAGCCAATAGACCCGGCAGCTTGGAAATGGTATTATGAAGTTGTAGGAAATGGAAGATGCTCTATTGTAGATACTTGGTGGCAAACAGAAACAGGTGGGCATATGATATCTCCGCTTCCAGCCGCAACTCCAATTAAACCTGGTAGTGCAACTTTTCCACTTCCTGGAATTTTTGCAGAAATTATAGATGAAAATGGAAATAAAATGCCTCCTTATGAAAAAGGACTTTTGTGTATTACTAAACCTTGGCCAAGTATGATTAGGACTATTTGGAAAGATCCTGATAGATTTGTAAAAAGTTATTTTTCAACTGCTAAAAAAAATGGAAAACCTGTATATTTTTCAGGAGATGGAGCAATATACGATGAAGATGGATATATTTGGATTACAGGAAGAGTTGATGATGTGATAAATGTAAGCGGTCATAGACTTGGAACTGCTGAAATTGAAGCTGCTATCCAAAAACACCCTCATGTAGCAGAAGTAGCAGTAGTAGGAAAACCTGATGAAATTACAGGAGAATCAATTTTTGCTTATGTGGTCTTAAAAGCGTTAGATGAATTAGGAGAAGAAGTTGAACTTATGAAAGAGATTAATGAAATAATTTCTCAAGAGATTGGAAATATTGCAAAAGTTAAAGATTTTGCATTTGTTCCAGGGCTTCCAAAAACAAGAAGTGGAAAAATTATGAGAAGAATTTTAAGGGCTATTGCTAAAGGAGAAGAGATTAAACAAGATACTTCAACACTTGAAGACCCAAGTGTTGTAGAAAAAATTATAGAAATAGTCAATAGATAATTCTTTTTTTCGTTATAATTTCACAAAAAGGAGAAATAATGGATATCAAAAAAATAAACCCTGGAAATCCTGAAGAAGCAATTAATGTAGTAATTGAAATTCCTCAAGGAAGTAATATTAAATATGAACTTGATAAAGATAGTGGTGCAATCTTTTTAGATAGAATTCTTTATGGAAGTCAATTTTATCCAGCAAATTATGGATTTGTTCCAAATACATTAGCAGATGATGGAGATCCTATTGATGTATTAGTTTTAAGTAGCGAATCAGTAGTTCCTGGATGTGTGATTAAATCTAGAGTAATTGGTGTTTTAATGATGGAAGATGAAAGCGGAAAAGATGAAAAAATAATAGCAGTTCCTACTATTAAGCTTGATCCTAAAATGGCAAAAATTAATGAACTTGAAGATTTACCAGAAATTACTCTACAACAAATTAAACATTTTTTTGAAACATATAAAGATTTAGAGCCTGGTAAATGGGTAAAAGTTACAGGTTTTGATGGAAAAGATAAAGCAATAGAACTTATTAAAAAATCAATAGAAAATTATAAATAAGCTTCTTTTAGAAGCTTTTTTGTAAATAAATGCCAATATATTGATTTCTTGTTTCACTTTCTGGTTCAAAAATTTTGTAAGTTTTACCATTATAAATTAAATTTATTTCATTTGATCTATTTATATGCCAATAAACATATCTATAAAAAATTCCTATTTTGTATTTATAATTAAATTTTTTGCTAAATGATATTTGAGCTTGAGCTCCTGTAGTAGTTCCTAAATCTATTGTAGGATTATTACCTAAAAGTACTTTTAATTTTGGAGAAAAAGCATAATTATATTTTAAAGTATATTTAACAAAAAATGAATTATTAAATACTAACAAATTTTGTATACCTACTCCTATATATGGCCAATAATATTGCTCATCATAATCTCCAGGATTATTAGACTCTCCCCTATTCCAAAATCTATATCCAAGTTCTAATAAATAAGGATTGGTATTTATACCTATTAATAGGTTATATATTTGAACATTACTTTGATGGGTTATTAACTTTTCTCCATCTTGGTAGGCTCCATTATATATGCTTTTTCCATAAGATGCTTCTGAAATAATATAGATATTTGAATAATAATAATTTTTAGTATATTTTATTCCAATTCCGTTTAAATCTCCAAAAGAGTTATAATCTCTATCAATTGTACTCCCTAAATAGTATTCTTTATAATTTTCTTTTATACTAAAGAAATAGTAATTAAAACTATCTGCAAGCAAAATAGAACTACAACAAATAATACTAAAAATCTTCTTCATAAAATTCCTTGGAGAAATACTTTGTAACATCAATTCCTAAAAATTTTTTATTTTTGTATTTTTTTGATAAAAACTCTATTGCATTTAAAAGTTCAGGAGATTTAATCCCATGTTTTATACTCATTAATGCTTCAATATATGCCCCTAAATGGTCAGCTACTTTTATAAGTGTTCCATCAATTCCTCTATTTCCAATTAAATCTTCTAAATTGTCTACTTTTTTATATCCATTTGTCATAATTATTTTATTTGCAAATTCATCTGTAAGTAATATTTTTAATTCTTTTCTTAAATTTTTAGGTGCAAGTGGTAAAATTTTTTCTTCTATAAGCATTGATTCATAATCTTTAAGTATTTTATCTAATCCTTTTACTCCTTGTTTAATTGGTGCAATAATATCTCTTGTAAGTGCTTCTGGTAAGTCATGAAAAAGTGCAGTAAAAAAATTATAATATATCTTATCTCTATTTCCACCATATTCTTTTGTTAAAAAAAGAGTCATAATAGCAACAAAAAGCATATGCCCAAGCACACTTGTTTCAGGGACTCTAGGTGTGTTGGCCCATCTTTTTTGAAATCTTAAATTACCACATAAAGAGATAAAATCATAACTTTTTCTTTTAAGAGAAAGAATTCTTACTCCTTCTAAATCAAAATAATCTTCAAGTTCATTTTCTATCTCTTTTTTTATCTCTTCTATTCCATAACTCTCTTTTGCGAAATTATAAATAAAATCAAACTCCCATTTACTTGAAATATAGCTGGCTGCAGATAGTATTCTTTTTTCTAAAGTATTTATATTATTGAATTGTTTTACATAATATTCAAGCTCTTCTGTAATAACTCCTTTTAAATTTTTTAATACAAATTCATCAAGCTCTTTTCCTTTTTTCTTTCTCAAATAATAATAAACAGGTGATTTTAAATCAGTAAGAACTGCTCTATATAAAACACCTGCAACTCCTAAATGGATTAAATCATAATAATTTATATTTTTTTCAAATGAAGCTAAAATATAGGCGATAATCATTTTGTGGGCTTGTTTATCAAGCTCTATAAATTTAAAAGGTCTTGGAATATCATTCCATCTCTCAATTGATGCTGTTGAGAAGATTAATTTTATAAGTTTTGCATTCATGCTTTTATATTTAAAATAGTTTTTGTCATTTCATCTTGAGTTTTTATAGGAGCTATTTGAGATTTAAATCCATCTTCAATTATTATTTGGTTTATAATTTCATCACTTAATGTAAGTTTATCATTTTTACTACTTATTACTGATAAATTATTTTCTATATGAGATTCTTGTGGAGTAAAGTTTTCAGTATTTATATTTGCTATATTTTCTGCATTTATATTCATTAATTTTTGATAGGCATTAAGAGAATTAATGTTATTAATCATTTTAGCTCCTTTGGTCTTTGATATAATTCTATCAAAAAAAGGATTTTTATGAAACTTTGGGGAGGAAGATTTTCTAAAGAAGCTTCAAAGCTTCTTGATGAATTTAATGCATCAATTCCATTTGATAAAGAACTCTTTATTGAAGATATAGAAGGTTCAATTGCTCATTCATCTATGCTTGCAAAACAAGGAATTATTACTAAAGAGGAAGCTGAAAAGATTAAAGAAGGTTTACTTCAAATAAAAAAAGAGATAGAAGAAAATAAATTTGAGTGGAATATAAGAGATGAAGATATCCATATGGCTATTGAAAAAAGATTAATTGAGCTAATTGGAGATACAGGAAAAAAACTTCATACTGCAAGAAGTAGAAATGATCAAGTAGCAGTTGATTTTAGAAGATGGGTATTAAAAAGAAATATTGAATTTGCCAATAAAATAAAAGAGCTTATAGAAGTATTTGTAAATATTGCAAAAGAAAATGTTAATACCCTACTTCCTGGTATGACACATCTTCAACACGCCCAGCCAATAAGCTTTGGTTATCATATGTTAGCTTATGCTAGTATGTTTAAAAGAGATTATGAAAGATTTATGGAGAGTTTTGAGAGGAATAATATAAATCCTCTTGGATGTGCCGCACTTGCTGGAACTCCTCACAATATAGATAGATTTGAAACTACTAAAGCTCTTGGATTTAGAGAGCCTAGCATAAACTGTCTTGATACTGTAAGTGATAGAGATTTTGCTCTAGAGATTCTTTTTAATATATCAATGCTTATGATGCATGCAAGTAGAAT
>JALVUH010000095.1 GCA_027035735.1 Nautiliaceae bacterium | reverse complement strand
TTTCTTCCTTTTGAATTAAAAATAGGTGAAAAAGTTATATAATCCGAAATTAAAGAATTTTTTGCTTCCTCAAATGAATGGGTAGAGGTTATAAAAATTTTATTTGGAAACTCTTTTTTTAATTTATTTAGATTATTGATATATTTGCTAGGGAAATGAATTCCATCAATATATTTTATTAAGCTTTTATCAATTAAAGAATCATAATTTATAAAAACTTTTGAGTATTTTTTGGCAAATTCAGTAAATTCAATTATTTCTTTTATTGTAGGATTAGTTTTATTTCTATAACATACAAAATGAGGTTTGTGTTTTTTTATAGCATTTAGAGTATCAAAAAGAGAAAAAGAAGAATCGGTAATAAAATATTTTATTATAGTGATTCCTCGTGACCTGATACTGCTCCGTAAATATATACATATGTTAATACCATAAAAATGAATGCTTGTAAAACTGCAGAGAAGCTCATTAATGCAAAACCAGCAAGTGGGAATACCCAAGGAGCAAGCATTAAAAGAACTAATACAAATAAATCATCACCTTTAATATTACCAAATAACCTGAATGCAAGTGAAATAATTCTTGAAAAATGTGAAAGAATTTCTACTGGAAAAATAAGAGGCGATAACCATTTTACAGGACCTGCGAAGTGAGCAATATAACGACCTAAACCTTGTTTTCTGATACCTTCAAAATGATAATAAATAAATACAATAAGAGCTAATGTAAGAGTAAAGTTTACATTTCCACTTGGTGGTTCAAATCCAGGGATAATTTCCATTAAGTTTGAAAAGAAAATAAAGATTGCTAAGCTTCCTGCAAGTACTAAGTATTTTCTTGCTACTTCTTCATTTGCAACATCTTTACCAACATATAAAATTCCACTAACTACTGCTTCCATTACATTTTGGCATCCGCTTGGAACGATTTGAAGTTTTCTTGTAGCTAATTTTGCTACTAATACTGATAAAAAAGCCGCAAGGATTGTATGTACAATTAGCTGAACATAAGGATTATGGCCTAAAAATCCAAAAAATAACCAAATTCTATCTTCCATTCTATTCCTTTTTTTATGAAATTTTACCATAATAATTAAAAATATATTAATGTGAATTGTGAAAAAAATAAATTTGTTAAAAATTTACACAATATTAATTTTAAATTGTCCTATACGATATAAAGCAAAATCATATTTTAAAGGGTCATTTTTATCAAATTCTTTTAATTTTTCTGTTAGTTCAATTGCTGCTTGTAAATCATAACTTTTTCTTTTTAATAAACCTAAATTTAAGGATACTTTATGAGTATGAGTATCAAGTGGAATTATTAAGTCTTTTTTATCTACTCCTTTCCATATACCTAAATCAGGCTCTTTGTCTCTTACCATCCATCTTAAAAACATATTCCATCTTTTATAAGGACTTACGCCTTTTGTTTTGTTAGGAGGAATTTTTCCTATTAAAAATTGATATCCTTTTGAAATGTAAGGATTTATTTCATAAATTTTTTTTATTATTTCTCTTATTCCATCTATTGGGTTTTTGTTTTTTTCATATCCTTTCAAAAATAGTTCATTTAATGAATATTTTTCTTTCATTATTTTTAAAGTCTTTAAAAATTCTTCTACATCTTTTTTTGTTTGAAATCTATAATAAGCATTATTTGAATTTAAATTTTCTAAATCCAGACTTTTTAAAAATTTGATTA
>JALVUH010000094.1:20911-34003 GCA_027035735.1 Nautiliaceae bacterium | reverse complement strand
ATATTTAAAGGAGATAAAATGAGAAGAGGTTTTACATTAATTGAACTTATCTTTGTAATTGTAATTATTGGATTATTAGCAGCTATTGCTGTACCTAAATTTTTAAATTTAAAACAAAATGCACAAGCAAATACTGTTGTTAAAACTACTGTAGATGCAGCTCAACAAGCAGTAGAAAGTGCTATTAATTACAGAGATTTAGAAAACAAAACTTCATTTACTTTACAAGATATTGTTAAATTAGACGGAAAAGGATGGTATTACGATTCTGGAGTAGATGATGGAGAATATTATTATAATGATCCTGAAGGCAATAATACAGTATCAAAAATTTTATTGGATTTAAATAATTCTAGAGTAGAATATAGTATTGATTGTACTCAATTTAATGATACTGAAACTAAACAAAAATGTGAAGCATTACTTGGTGGACAATCTTCAGTAGATGTAAATTTAACATTCTAATGAAAAAAGCTTTTACATTAATAGAACTTTTATTTGTAATTGTAATAATTGGCCTTTTGGCCGTTATTGCTATTCCAAAGTTTACTAATTTAACTACTCATGCAAAAAATGCTTCTATTAAGTCTATTGTTACTTCAGTTCAAGATTCTATTGAAAATATTCATGCAAAATGGCTTGTAAATGAAGATTTTGTATGGGATCCAGATGGAGATGGGAAAAGTAATTTAAATTCAAACGGTTATCCTCAATCTCTTGATAGTGGGAAAGGTACAAATGAATTATTTAAATATGTTTTAAAAATTCCTGTTTATTCTTGCGGGAATAAAACTCAAAATTGTTGGAAAGAATATGATGATAATAAATATGAGTATATTTTTAATCAAGATAAAATTTTAAAAATTGATTATAATGCTACAAATGGATTACTTGAATGTATTGATGGGGTAGGGATAACAAAAGAAGATTGTCAAAAACTTATTTATTAGGTAATTTTATAATAAATCCTTTTTTTTCTTTACACAAATCTATATTCCCATTATGTTTATTTATAATTTCTTTACTTAAAGCAAGCCCTAATCCATGGCCTTTTGTTTTTGTAGATTTGAAAGGTTCAAATAAAATATCTTTATTTTCAATTTTTTTACCATTATCTGTTATAACAAAAATATTTTTATTTTGTTCTTTTTTGAATATTATTTCAATTTTGCCATTTTCTATTTCACTCTCTTCTATTGCATCAATTGCATTTATAATAAGATTTTGAAAAACTAATAACAATAAATCAAAATCTCCATAAATTTTTTCATTTTTTATAGGATATATTATTTTTATATTTTTTGTATGAGGATAAAATTTAATTATATTATCTATTTCATCAAATAATTCTTTTAAATAAAATGTCTTAGGATTTATTTTTATACCTTTACTAAAAAGTAGAGTTGATTTTATAATTCTCTCAACTCTTAATAAAGAACTTTTCATTTCATCTAAAATTTCATTTTGAGGACATTTTTTTCTTAAAAGAGATAAATAGATATTAACAGAACCTATAGGATTTCTTATTTCATGAGCAAGATGTGCGGCCATTTGTCCCATTGCAATTAATCTTTCATTTCTTTTTTGTTCAGTAATGTCGGTAGCTGATATTATTTTTTTGTTTTTTATACTTGAAGATTGAATAAGAAAATATTTATTATTTATTTCTATTTCTCCATCTTGTGGGATATAATTAAATTCTTTTGTTTTAGAGTTTTGAGCTACGATTGTCCCATTTTCATCTATAACCCATAGTGCTTGTGGTAAAAATTCTATTACGCCTTCTAATATATTTTTTAATTCTTTAAACTCTTTTTCAATAATATATGTTTGATTTATTAGTGTTTCTAAGTTTTCTAGAAGCTCTTTTTGAGATTTTGGAAGCTCCATTTATGTCCTTTTTTTATTTGTTATAATAACAAAAAGAGATTTAAAAGGTTATTTATGGAATATAAATTTAATAATTTTTATGAATTAATTGAGAGAAATGCAAAAGAATATAAAAATAAACCTGCTTATTTTATAGATAATAAAAAAGTAACTTGGCAAGAATTTAAAAAATTAGTAGATACTTTTTCTCGTGCTCTTCATTTGATGGGTGTAAAAAAGGGAGATAAAATACCAATTTTACTTACTAATTCTCTTGAGTTTATTATTGCTATGCAGGCTATCCAAAAAATAGGAGCTGTAGTTGTTCCTATTAATACTTTTTTAAAAGAAGAGGAGATTGCATTTATTTTAAATGATATAGAAGCAAATATGCTTATAGCATCTAAAAAACTTTCTAATAATATAAAAAATATTAGAGAAAAAACAAACGTCAAAAAGATTATATGGGAAGGTGATATTGAAAAAGTTGATGAAAATAATATTTCTTTTAATGAGATTATTTCAACTTTTGATTCTCATGAAGTAATAGATACGCCAAAGCTTGATGATTTAGCTTCTATTATTTATACATCAGGGACTACAGGTAAGCCAAAAGGAGCAATGCTTACATATAAAAATATTTTTTCAAATATTTTAGCTATTAATGAATTGATAAAACTTACTTCTAAAGATAGATTTATTGCATATCTTCCAATGTTTCACTCTTTTACTATGACTGTAAATTTACTTTTACCAATGTATAGTGCTTCACCTGTTGTTATAATAAGGTCTATTATGCCTTTTAGTAATATAATAAAACAGACTCTTTTAAAAAGAGTTACTATATTTACAGGTGTACCAGATGTATATTCGGCACTCTCTCGTGCAAAACTTCCTTTTTATTTTCATTGGTTTAATAAAGTAAGATTTTATATCTCAGGTGCAGCTCCTCTTCCAGGAGAAGTATTAAAAAGATTTTCTAAAAAATTTAAAAAAGCAAAATTACTTGAAGGATATGGGCTTAGTGAGACATCTCCTGTTGTTGCAGTAAATAGAGCAGAATTACAAAAACCTGGTTCTGTTGGGCCTGCTATTCCAGGGGTAGAAATTAAGATAGTAAATGATGAGCTAGAAGAAGTTCCTATTGGAGAAGTAGGTGAGATTATAGTAAAAGGTGATAATGTAATGAAAGGTTATTATAAGAGAGAGGATGCTACTAAAGAGACTATTATTAATGGTTGGCTTTTGACAGGAGATATTGGAAAACTTGATGAAGATGGTTATTTGTATATTCTTGATAGAAAAAAAGATTTAATTATTAGCAAAGGTGTAAATATTTATCCAAGAGAGATTGAAGAAGTTTGTTTAAAATATCCTGGAGTTAAAGAGTGTGCGGTTGTAGGTAAAAAAGATGAAAATTTAGGTGAAATACCTGTAGCTTTTATAGAATTAGAGGATAATGTAAAAATAGGAGAATTAGAACTTAAAAAATTTTTAAAGAAACATCTTGCAAATTATAAAATCCCAAAACACATTTATTTTGTGGAAGATTTACCTAAAAATGCAACTGGAAAAGTATTAAAAAGAAAATTAAGAGAAAATTTAGAAAAGTATATTCAAGAAGGGGAAAATAATTAATAATTTTTCTCTTGTTTATAATTAAATAGAGTCAGTGATTTGTTTGGAAAATAAAAAAGAAAAAAGATTAAAGAGCAGCTTTTGCTTGCTCTACTAATTTAGCGAATGTTTCAGGTTCATTCATTGCTAAATCAGCTAAAATTTTTCTATCAAGCTCAATATTTGCTTTTTTAAGACCATTTATGAATCTTGAATAATTTATATCATTTAATCTACAAGCTGCATTGATTCTTACAATCCAAAGTTTTCTAAAATCTCTTTTTTTCTGTTTTCTGTCTCTAAAAGCATATACTAAACTTCTTTCAATTTGTTCTTTAGCTTTTCTAAAGTGTTTTCTTCTTCCACTATAGAAGCCTTTTGCCATTTTTAAAATTTTTTTATGTCTTCTTCTTCTAACTGTTCCTGTTTTTACTCTCATTGTCTCTCCTTATTTTTGGCGTGCATCTTTTGCAACTTAGCCTCATGGGCGAAAGCTTTTTGCTTTACTTAGCCTTTTTCTACACTAATTTAGATGCAAAGTAATAATTTTACTTCTTTTATATTAGTAGCATCTACATATTTTGGGGCTCTTAAATGTCTTTTTCTTTTTTGTGATTTTTTAGTTAAAATATGGCTTCTATAAGCACTTCCTCTTTTAATTTTTCCGCTTTTTTTAACTTTAAATCTTTTAGCTGCCCCTCTATTTGTTTTCATTTTAGGCATAGCTACTCCTTTTTGGATTTGAAATGTAATTATATCAAAATTTTTTATGTTACAATAATAAAAAAAGGGTTTTTATGAATTTAATGGATTATGTAGATAAAGCAGAAACATTAAATCTTGAAGATTTACAAGATAAAAATTTTGTGGATATAATTGCTATTTTTCATGCAAAAAATTTATCAAGGCTTTATATTTTGAAAAACAATAAACCTATATTTGTAATAACACCAAAAGAAATTGTAGATATATTTTTAAATAATTTACAAAATGAAAATGTTTATAATTATTTGAAAGAAAAACAATTTTTACCATGTTTTAATCCAAAACTACATGTAATTGATGCTTATTATCAAATGAGAAAAGAAAGAGTTAATTTTATGCCCGTTTGTGAAGATAATAAATTTATTGGAGAAATTGATTTTAATATCTTAAATTTAAAAATAACTTATGTAGTGATTAAAGATGAGTTAAGCGGTGTTTATAATAGAAAATATTTTGATGTTATAGTAGAGGAGTATAAAGATTTTGATAAACCAATTGGAATAATTTGTATTGAAATTAAAGATTTGCCTATATTTGAAGGATTATATGGAATAGATATGGTATTTTATATTATAAAAAGTTATGCAGACATTTTAAAAAAGAGTGTAAGAAATATTGATTTTGTATTTAGATGGGATAATCAATTTAGAATAATGGTATTTAATAATTTTGAAGTAACAGCAAAAATTTTTGAGAGAATAAAAAATAGATTAGAAAATTTAAAAATAAATGATATTCATATTCCTTTTAGTATTTGTATGACACATATCCCAGAAGTTAATGAAGATATTGTTTTAGCTTTAGAAGAGTGCGAGGAGAAATTAATTAAAAGGGACTAAAGCACTTCCCCAAGTAAATCCTCCTCCAAATGCATCAAGGAGCATTAAATCTCCTTTTTTGATTTTACCTTCTTTTACCATATCATTTATAGCCATAGGAATAGAAGCTGAAGAAGTATTTCCATATTTATGAACTGTTAAAACAGATTTTTCTTTTGGCATATTAATAGCTCTTGCTACTGCATCAATAATTCTATAATTTGCTTGATGAGGTATAAACCAATCAATATCATTACTTGTTAAATTATTTCTTTTTAAAATGTCTCTTACAGATTGAGAAAGAGTTTTTACAGCAACTTTAAATGTTTCATTTCCTTTCATTTCAAGCCAGATTCTATCTGTATCACATCCATATTTAACGCCACGTCCGGGAGTTATTAAATAATCTTGGTATTTTCCATCGGCATTGATATCTATATCAATAATAGCTTCATTTTTATTTTCTGTAGCACTAATAATAGCAGCTCCAGCTCCATCTCCAAATAAAACACAAGTAGTTCTATCTTTCCAATTGACTATTTTACTAAGAGTTTCAGCTCCTATAATTAGGACATTTTTATACATTCCACTTTCAATAAATGCTTTTGCATGAGCTAATGCATAAATAAATCCAGTACATGCCGCACTTATATCTACCGCAGGTCTTACAATTCCAAGCTTATCAGCTACTACACATGCAGTTGAAGGCATTGTAAAATAATCAGGTGTAATTGTAGCTACAATTATCATATCAATATCTTCAGGTTTCATTGAAGCATTTTTTAGAGCATCAAGAGCAGCTTTATATGCTAAATCGCTTGTTACTTCATTTTCTGCAATATGTCTTGTTTTTATTCCTGTTCTTTTTGTTATCCATTCATCATTTGTATCTACAATACGCTCTAAGTCTTCATTTGTTAAAATTTTTGGAGGTACATAAGCTCCAATTGATGTAAATTTTGCATACATTAATGAGCCTTTAGAGATTCTTTTATTTTTTCAGTTACATCATTTTCTACATATTTTATTGCTTGAAAAATCGCATTTTTTATAGCTTTAGAATTACTTTTTCCATGAGCTATTATAACGCATCCATTTACTCCAAGTAAAGGTGCTCCACCATATTCTGCATAATCAGTTGCTTTTTTTAATCCTTTAAATACAGGTTTTAGAAGTAATGCTCCTATTTTTTGTAAAATTCCAGATTTGTTGATTTCATCTTTGATAAGTCTTCCTATAGTTTCAGCTGCACCTTCGCTTGTTTTAAGAACGATATTTCCAATAAATCCATCAGTTACAACTACATTAGCTTCACCTTTAAAAATATCACTTCCTTCAATATTACCTATAAAATTAGGAAAAGAATGTTTTAGCATTTTAAAAGCTTCTTTTGTAATGCTATTGCCTTTTGTGTCTTCTTCACCATTACTAAGAAGTCCAATTGTTACATTGTCTTTATTTAAAAAAGCTTTTGCGTATACTTCTCCCATTAAGGCAAATTGAAATAAATTTTCTGCATCGCAATCTACATTTGCACCTGCATCAAGAAGTATTGTATAAGTTCTTTTGATATTAGGTAAAAAAGTAGAAATTGCTGGTCTTTTTATACCTTTTATTCTCCCTAGTCTAAGAGTTGCAACGCTCATACTAGCACCACTATGTCCAGCTGATACTACTGCATCAACTTCACCATTTTTTAAAAGTTCGATAGATTTATAAATAGTGGATTCTTTTCTTTTAAAAGCCTCTGTTGCACTCTCATCCATTCTTATTACATCTTCACTATTTATAAACCTAACTCTATTTTTTAGGTTTTGAGGTATAAGAGGCTTTAGTTCTTTCTCTGGTCCTACTAAATATGCAATAAAATCTTTTTGTTTTAGAGCTTTTATTGTTCCCTCTATTATAGGAGTTGGACCGAAGTCCCCTCCCATTGCGTCAATTGCTATTTTCATTAATACTCACCACAGCTTGGGCATGCTCTGTGAGGTCTTTTATAAGCCCCACAATGAGAACATTTTACTACAGTAGAAAGTTTAATTTTATAATGAGTTCTTCTTTTTGCTGCTCTTGTTTTAGAGTTTCTTCTCTTAGGAACTGCCATTATTTCTCCTTAAAATTCTTTATTGAATTCTTCATTTTCACAACTTTTGCAAATATTAGAAAAATCATTTTTTATTGATTCAATTTCACTATTTAGAATTTCATCAATATCTAATTTTTCTTGTTCAATAATATCATATTCTTCATCAAAACCTTCATATGGAGGTTTTACAATTTTAAATTTTATATCTTCATCAATATGTCTCATAAAAGGTTTTAAACACTTTACACATTCAACCTCTATATCACCACTTAATTTTCCAGTGATAATATAATCACCTTCTTTTGTTTTAATACTTTCTGCGTTTAGTGTAAGACCTTCTTTTGTTTTATTGATTTTCAATTATAAAATCTCCCTCTCAGCAAAGAAAAATGCTATCTCTTTTTTTGCATTTTCAAGAGAATCACTTCCATGAACTGCATTTGCTTCAATGCTTTCTGCAAAATCAGCTCTAATTGTACCAGGTTTTGCTTCTTTTGGGTCAGTTGCACCCATTAATTCTCTATTTTTAGCTACTGCATTTTCACCTTCAAGTACCATTACAACTACAGGTCCACTGCTCATATATTCGCATAAATCATTAAAAAATGGTCTTTCTTTATGTACTTCATAAAATTTTGCTGCATCTTCTTTTGTTAATTTAATTTTTTTGCATGCTGCAATTCTAAGACCATTACTTTCAAATCTATCTATTATTTTGCCAATAACATTTTTTGCTACTGCATCAGGTTTAATAATTGAAAGAGTTCTTTCCATATTTTCTCTCCTTGTAGTTTTAGAGAGGAATTATACAAAAATTTGAGGAAAAAAAGAAGAGAGACTTAGCAAGTCTCTACAGCTGGAGTTCCTGGTTCACATCTATTTGGATGACAAGTTTGACCTTCTTTGCATTCATCCCAAACAATACATCCCTCAGTTGGACATGCTTCAGCACATGCTGGTGCATCATAGTATCCTACACACTCTACGCATTTATCTGGATATACATAATAAATTTCTTCTCCAGTTGGGTTTTCGCTATCATCAACGATTGCTTCTACTGGACACTCATCAATACAAGCTCCACAGTTAATACAAATATCAGTAATTTTTACTGCCATTTTATCTCCTTTGTTTTTATTTAATTGTACTTAAAAATATATCATTAATATCTTAAAATTGCCTTAAAAAATTGATTTATATCAATTTTTATTACTTTTTGTAACTATTTTAAATTTAAAAATTCTTTTATTTCATCTACTTTATTTAATTTCTCCCAGCTAAATTCTTCTCTTCCAAAATGTCCATAAGCTGCAGTTTTTCTATAAATTGGTTTTAATAAATCAAGAGTTTCAATGATTCCTTTTGGAGTTAAATCAAATACTTTTTTAACAGCTTCTTCTATTTTTGTTTCATCTACTTTAGCTGTTCCGTGAGTATCTACATAAATACTAACAGGCTTTGTAACTCCAATCGCATATGCTATTTGAATAGTAAGTTTATCAGCAACTCCAGCCGCAACTAAATTTTTTGCAACCCATCTTGCTGCATATGCTCCACTTCTATCTACTTTTGTAGGATCTTTTCCGCTAAATGCTCCTCCACCATGAGGTGCAGCACCACCATAAGTATCAACTATTATTTTTCTACCAGTAAGTCCAGCATCTCCTTGAGGTCCTCCGATTACGAATTTTCCTGTAGGATTTATAAAATATTCTACATTTTTGCTTAGCATATTGGCTGGGATTACTTTTTTTATTATTTCTTCAATAACAGCTTCTTTAATTTCAGAATAGTTTATATCAGGTTCATGTTGAGTTGAAACTACTACTTTTTCAACACTTACAGGTTTTCCATCTACATATTTAACACTAACTTGTGCTTTTCCATCTGGTCTTAACCATGGGATAATTGCTTCTTTTCTTGCAGTTGCTAATCTTTTTGTAAGTTTATGGGCAAGCATTATTGGAAGAGGCATAAGTTCAGGTGTTTCAGTGCAAGCATATCCAAACATCATTCCTTGATCACCTGCACCTATTTCTTCACCTCTTTCAACCCCTTGACGAATATCTGGACTTTGTTCACCAACTCCATTTAATACACCTGCCGTTCTATAATCAAATCCATATCTTGCATCAGTATAGCCAATTTCTCTAATAACTTCTCTTGCAATCTCTTGCATAGGAGCATAAGTTGTAGTTTTAAGTTCTCCTGCAATAATACAGTATCCATTGCTAAGAAGTGTTTCACATGCTACTTTTGCATTTTTATCTCTTTCAATTATATAATCAAGTATCGCATCGCTAATTTGGTCTGCCATTTTATCAGGATGACCTTCTGTTACACTCTCACTACTAAATAGATATTCTCTCATTTTTTTCCTTTTTTTGATTTTTACATACTCCTATTTTGAAAATACTAATCTAGCATTTTCAAAAGACAAGAATATGTGAAAAAATTATAACAAATTTATTTTATGCACTCTCTTGAAAATTCTACAATTTTTTCTAAAACTTCTTTATCATCTGCATGATAAGCAAAGTAATTATAAGGATAAGTTTCTTTTATTTTTTCAAATACACATTTGCAGTATTTTTATTAGGAAGTGATGAGCTTTGCATACAATTATGCATAAATACAAATTCATATTTAATTGGATAGAAATAAGCTGAAAGTATAAAAGGAAAGAAAAAAAGAAGTTTTTTCATTATTTAAGTTTAGCTCTAACTTCTTTAGCGGCATCTACCATATTTTTAAGGCTTGGTTTAACTTCTTCCCATTTTCTTGTTTTAAGTCCACAATCTGGATTTATCCAAACTTTCTCAGCTGGTAAAACTTCTAAAATTGCTTCAATTTGTTCTACTATTTCTTCTTTGCTTGGAATTCTAGGAGAGTGAATATCATAAACACCTGGTCCTATTTCACCTTTATATCCTCTTTCTTTAAAGATTTTAAGTAGTGAGTTATCACTTCTTGCATTTTCAATTGAAATTACATCTGCATCCATTGCTTCAATTGCATCCATAATATCACTAAATTCTGAATAACACATATGAGTGTGAATTTGAGTTTCTGGTTTAACTATTGAAGTTGTAATTCTAAATGCTGTAATAGCCCAATCTTCATATTCTGCTCTTTTTTCATTTCTTAGCGGATATCCTTCTCTAAGTGCTGCTTCATCAACTTGAATTACTTTAATTCCAGCAGCTTCAAGAGCTTCTACTTCATCTCTAATTGCTAGTGCCATTTGATAAGCTGTTGTTTTTTTGCTTTGGTCATCTCTTACAAATGACCAGTTAAGCATTGTAACAGGTCCTGTTAGCATACCTTTCATTGGTTTTTTTGTTAAACTTTGAGCATATGTAATCCACTCAACTGTCATATCTTTTGGACGAGAAACATCCCCATAAATTAGAGGTGGTTTTACACATCTGCTACCATAACTTTGAACCCATCCATTTTGAGAAAAAGCTACTCCATTTAATTGTTCACCAAAGTATTCAACCATATCATTTCTCTCAAATTCACCATGAACTAATACATCTAAATCAATCTCTTCTTGGAATTTAACTGCATCTTTAATCATTTCTTTGATTTTTGCTTTATACTCTTCTTCACTAACTATACCATTTTTATAATCTCTTCTTAGTTTTCTAAGTTCTGGTGTTTGAGGGAAACTACCAATTGTTGTAGTTGGTAAAATAGGGTATTTTAAATTTTCATGTTGAAGTTTAATTCTTTCTTCAAATGGCATACTTCTATGTTTATCTTTTTCTGTTAAATTACTTACTCTATCTTGAACGATTGGGTCATGAATTTTTTTAGAAGTTTTTCTTGTAGCGATTGCTTTTTTGTTTCCTTCTAATACCTCTTTGTCAGTTTCATTTAATTCTTCATTTTTAACAAGTTTATTTATCACTCTAATTTCATCAAGTTTTTCAAGTGCATAGCTTATCCAAGATTTAATATCTTCATCCATTTTTGTTTCATATTTTAGAGTATATGGTACATGAAGTAAACTACAGCTACTTCCAATATGAACTTTTTCACTCTCAACCGCTTCAGTTAATCCTTTTACAAACTCTGCTGATTTTTCAATATCATTAACCCATACATTTCTACCATTTACAATACCAATTCCAACTTCTTTTCCAGCATCAACAAGTGCTTTTATTTTGTTTTCATTTCCTGCAACAAAATCTAAAAACATTCCTTTAATAGGAGTTTTAGCAAGTACTTCATTTGCTTCGTTTGAATGCTCAAAATATGTTGCTACATAAATATTTGCATCACTTGCTAATTCATTATAAACTTTTTCTAATATTTCAAGATCTTTTTTAGTTGGATTTGTTACGAAGTATGGTTCATCCATTTGAATAATATAATCTTTAAATTCATTAATAATTTCTTTATAAACAGGTACTAATTTTTCTATAATTTTATCTGCATCACCTTCAACTTTACTAAGTCTTACGAAAGTCACAGGTCCAATTAGATTTATTTTTGGAGTAATTCCAAGCTCTTTAACTTCAGCTAACTCTTCTTTAATTTTAGCAGTATTTGCACTAAAATCCATATTTTCATTAAGTTCTGGTACGATATAGTGGTAATTTGTATTAAACCATTTTGTCATTTCCATTGCTTTATGAGTAGCATCACCTCTTGCCATTGCAAAATATCTATCAAGTTCATTTTCTATATCTAGATATTTTTGAGGAATTGCATTTAACATTACTGTAGTATCAAGCATATTATCATAAAAACTAAAATCATTAATGCTAATCATATCAATACCAGCGTTTTTTTGATAAACCCAATGTCTTTTTCTTAATTCACTTGCAGTTTTTTTTAATTCATCTTGGCTACTTTTACCGCTCCAATAACTTTCTAATGCTCTTTTTAATTCTCTTTGTTCACCAATTCTTGGGAACCCGATTACATAAGTTGCCATTTGTATCCTTTTTTGGCGAAATTATAACAAAAAATAAAAAGTTAAGGAGAAGAAATCTTTTTGAAGGCATTAAATACTATTTGATAAAGCTCAGTTTTATAATTAATTTGATTATTGAAAATAAAAATTAAAAAGTCATTCATAAAAAACAAATCTGAATTAGTTAATGTATTATAAATTTTATTACATAAAATATTAGCAGAGTAATTTAACCAATTAAATTTGATATCACTATCTAATAATAAATCTATATCTACTAACTCTTTAGGAGGATTAATAATAGAATTTGCCAAAATAAGTTTAGTTAAAGCTTGTGGTTGAGTTAGAGCTATAAGTATTGGGTTGTAATTGATTTGAGTTGAAAGTATTAATATAGGATTTATATTTTTGTAATAAATATTTGAGAGTATTTGGATACTTTTTTGTGGAGCTGTGTTTAAAAATACATAAGAATTATTTAAATCATTATAATTAATTTGATTCCATTTAAAAGGAATGGTATTGAAAAATCTATTTTCAATAGAAAAAAGCAATTTTGAAGTTAATGTATCATCATTAATTATAACTGTTTCATTTGTATCTGTTAATTGGCTTAATTTTTTAATTTGAGATATGTAATTTATACCTCCGAAATAAAAATTTGGTTTTGTTATATTTGTTTCATTTTTATTTATCATAGGAAAATAAAAATTGTTATTATCATTTATAAAGTTTTTTATATTGTTTGGATCGTAAGTATAAACAATAATATTTTTATGTTTAAGAGCTTGATTTGTTTGATTTATATCATAAACTGAGAGATTATATTCTGCATGTTTATAAATAAAATAAGCATTTAAAGAATTAATAATAGATGGAAGATATTTTTTAAATTTTTGTTTATTAATCAAAACTGCTATATCTATTTTTGGTTTAATAGTTTTTATAGTGGAATTAAAAATTTCTTCATAGGTTATAGATGATGTAGGTTTAGATATATTAGTTTCATT
>JALVUH010000094.1:13928-20811 GCA_027035735.1 Nautiliaceae bacterium | reverse complement strand
ATTTTTTAAATTTTTGTTTATTAATCAAAACTGCTATATCTATTTTTGGTTTAATAGTTTTTATAGTGGAATTAAAAATTTCTTCATAGGTTATAGATGATGTAGGTTTAGATATATTAGTTTCATTAGTTTCTGTTGAAATTTTTGATATATTAGTTTCATTGTTTTCAAATGAAATATTTTCTTCTGAAAGATTAGTTTCATTAATTTCTGCAGTAGATTTTGATTTTGTATTATTTATTTCAATAGTCTTGGTAGTATTTATTTCATTAATTTGTGGAAAATTATAAATTTTAATTCCATCTATTTCTAACGGTTGTGAATAAGCAAATAAAAATAATAATAAAAGCAATAATTTTTTCATAGCATACTCTTTATAAGTAAAAAGTCTTTATAGGCTTCTTTTTTTGCACTTGGATTTCTGAGTAAGTAACTTGGATGAAATGTTGGTATCACTTTTTTCCCTTTATATTCAAAAATTTGCCCTCTAACTTTGCTAATAGGCATATCATTATCCATTAGATACATAAAAGCCGTTTTCCCTAAACATACCAAAATTTTTGGATTAATTATATCAATTTGTTTAAGAAGATAAGGTTTACAAGTTTGAGCTTCTTCTATAGTTGGAACTCTATTGTTTGGCGGTCTACATTTAACGATATTTGCAATATATACTTCACTTCTATCTATTTCTAAAACATTGTTAATTATTTTTGTTAGAAGTTTACCTGCTCTTCCTACAAATGGTCTTCCTGTTTTGTCTTCCATTTCACCTGGTCCTTCTCCTATAAACATAAGTTTTGCTTTTGGATTTCCTTCTCCAAAAACAACATTTGTTCTAGTTTTGCTTAAATCACAAAGAGTGCAATTTTTACATATATTTTCAAGTTCTTTTAATTCATCTGGCATTTTGATTGTTTTGTCTTTACTTTCAAATCCCTCAAAATATTCAACTCCTGATTCTTTTAATTTATAAAGATATTTAAGTTTCATTAAATTTTTCATCTTCTCTCTTTATAATAGTATATGTTGGATAAGCTATTTTAATATCATCTTCTTTTTTGAATGCTTCAAGTATTTCTGCGCTTATTGTACTTCTTAGATTTAGTGTAGCATAATTATTTAAATACCAGCAACTAATTCTTATACCATTTTCTTCAATAAATGTATAAATTCTAGGTTCTACATTTGAAGTTTTGATATGGTATAAAGACTTTAATTTTTTTAATCTTCTTTTTGTAATATCAGTATAACCTTTTGAATATTTATTTACAATTTCTTTTGCTAAATATACGGCTTTTTTATAATTTGAATCAAATGTAATAGTAATATCAATTCCATCCCATACAGTGCTTAGTCCATGATGGGTATAATTAAAAATAGGATTATTAAAAATTACATTATTTGGGACAAATACTATTCTTCCTGCTCTTTTGTTATAAAGATAAGTAGTTAAAGTTACATCTTCATAAATTACAATTCTAGTTAAAGTTATATCAATAACATCTCCTACAATTTTAACATTTCCATTTTGAAGTAATATTTTTATTCTATCTCCTACTTTAAAGTTTCCACTAGTCATAATAACTACCCATCCAAACATATTCATAAACCAATCTTTCATAGCAATGGCAATACCAGCAGAAGCAAATCCCAAAATAGTAATAATATAAGTAGAATTATTTATGTAAAAAAACATTATTATCAAAATGATTACAGTTAAGTTTATAAAATTTATTATTTTGTTAGTGATATAGATTGATTCATCTTTTACATATTTTTTTATTATGAATTTCAAAATTGTAAAAAACACAATACTTATAATTATTGAGATAATAAGATAAATTAATTTATATATCTCTTTTTCTATTTGAGAATTTACTTGTTTTTTATAGATATCTGCTTTGTTTTTTATCGTTTCTAATTTTGTTTTATATACATTTAATAAAACATTAAAGTCATTCAAGATTTTTTCAAAAGTTTTATTTTTGTGTAATTTATATAGTTGTTCTATTTTTAAATAAGTATTTTTAAAATTTTTAAATATATTTTGGTCTTCTTTAAGAATTGAATTTATCTCTTTTTCATAATTAAGTGCATTTATGATTTGAAAAGGATTTGAAATATTAGGAGGAGGAGGGATATCTTTTAATTTTACCATTGTTTTAAAAATATTTTGATTTTCTTTTAATAATTCAAGTTCGGTTTTTATAGAGTTGTATTTTTCTATGTATTTATGATTTCTTCTTGAGAGATATTTATATTTTTTAAGTTCTTTTAATAATTTTTGATAATGTAAATAAGATTGGTAATTTAAAAAGAATTGGTTTTCATTTAATTGTTTTATAATTTGTTTTTCTTGATTGGATAAATTTTTATCTAATGATAAATTAACATTGGCAAATAATAAAGTAAATAGAAAAAGAATTAAATATTTCATTTAAATTCTTTTAGCACATTTTTTATAATTTTTTCATCTATATTTTTAACTATCTTATATTTTCCTATTTTTTCTGGAATAATAAATTTAATTTCATTGTTCATTGTTTTTTTATCTAAGAAAAAGTGATTATAAAATTCATCAATATCTTTTATTTTAAATGTTGTTGGAAGGTTATATTTTTCTAAAAGTTTTTTAATTTCTTTTGATTCTTCTTCGCTTAAATATCCTAATTTTTTAGATAACTCATTTGCCATAACCATTCCAATAGCTACTGCTTCTCCATGGAGATAAGTTTTATAGTTTGTTAAATTTTCAATTACATGTCCAAAAGTATGCCCATAATTTAGAACACTTCTAATTCCTTTTTCTTTTTCATCTTGATTAACTACCTCAGCTTTAAGTTCTACCGCTCTTTTTATCATCTCTTCAAGAGTTAAGCGGTTATTTTTTATATCTTCAAAAAACTTTTTATCAAACATTACAGCCATTTTGATAATTTCTGCCATTCCTGCGGCAAATTCTCTTTTTTCTAAAGTTTTTAAAAAATATGTGTCAATATAGACAGCTTCTGGTTGATAAAATGTCCCTATAAGATTTTTGCCATATTTATTATTAATTCCTGTTTTACCACCAACCGAACTATCTACCATTGAAAGTAGAGTTGTTGGTATTTGAATGAATTTAACTCCTCTTAGGAAAATACTTGCAATAAATCCTGTCATATCTCCAATAACTCCACCACCAAAGGCAATTAAAGTAGAATTTCTATCAAATTTTGCATCAAATAATCTATCAAGTGCATAATTTATACTATCAAAATTTTTATATTCTTCTCCATCTGGGAGAGTTATTATATGTAATTCTTTTGTATTTAAATGATTTGTTAGATAGTTTATATGAAGTCCTGAGACTTTTGGATTTGTAATAATTGCAGTTTTGGTATCAAGTTTAATTTCAGGTAATTTTCCAATATGGATATCATAACTTTTGGTTGGAGTTGTTATATTAACTTTCATTTTCTTCCTTTATTATTGGTATTAGAAATTGATTGAATTTTTTTAAAAGAATATAAGAATATTCTATTTTTGGGAAAAATATCTGTTTTATTTTGCTAATAGGGGGTTTTTCAAAAGCTTCTATTAAACATATATTTTTTTCTTTTGAAAGTTTTAATATAGGATTTTCTTTTGTAGCAGTAAATTCTACATTATTAAAATTAAAAAGTTTTGCTAAATGTTTTAAATATTCTACTATCTCTGTATTTGAATTTTCTGGGTCTGCATTGAGGAATCTTAATTTTATTTTTAATTGATATGATAAATCAAAAATAGTTGAAGCTATTTTTTTTATACTTTTTTCATGTAAAATTACAGTTAAATTTTCACATTTTTTGAGAGATTTTTCTCCTTTTTTAAAAATTGGTTTTTTAATCTCATAAAATGTTTTAGGATATTTTTCAAAAAAATAATTATTGGTAATTATAAGTCCTAAGTTTAATTCATTATTATCTTTTATTAATTTTTCTTTATAATTTGTTATGTAATAATCTGTATTGATATCTATATTTGGAAATTTATAGAGTTTATATAATTTTATGTTTAAGGTAGGATTTATTATAGAGATAATTAATTTTTTGTGTTTTAATTTTCTATGAAGAAAAAGAGCATTTTTAAGAAGTGCTGATATTTCTTTTTTTTCCATATTTTTCATATCCAAAAGAAGATAAATATTTTGTCCGTATGGCTGAGGAAAAGAGCCTACATTTTTTCTTATTTGATTATAAAGCTCTTTTAGTATTTGAGGTTTTCCTATTAATAAAATTTTGTCATTAGGTAAAATAATTGTATTTTTAGTTATCTCTTTTAGTTCATTTTGTCTATAAATTGCTGCTACTTTTACATGATATCTATCTTCAATGTAAGATGGAGATTTGTATACAAATGGAGAAAAGATAGGTACTTCAACTTCCATTATTTCACCAATTCCAAGTCCTATATCTCTTGCAAAAAGAGGAACACCTGGTAAAAAATCTATTATTTTGTTTGTTATAATTTCGGGTATATCTAATATTTCAATGTTATTTTTTTGAGGGATTTCTTTAAAATCGTACCAAAAATTTACAAATAGCACTGGAGATTTTACAAATTTTACTTTTTCTAATACAAATTTTGCTTTTTGTTTATGTTTTATAAAAATAATTATTTTATTAAAATCTTTAAAAAGAAAATTTTTATATAAATCATATGCTAAAAAATCAATCTTATAAAAAAATAAATTCTCTTTTTTTTCTTTAATAATGGTTTCTTCATTTTCATAAATTATATGAAATTCTCCAAGATTTAGATAATAATCTATTATTTTTTTTATTAGAAGTTTGGATTCTTTTGCTCCAGCAAAAATTAAAATTTTATTCAATCAAATCCTTTTGTTAAAATTTCACAAAATTATATCAAACATTTAAAGGCAATTTATGGAATTTAGGATTGACGCAATTGATACAAAAGCTAGAGCTACTACTATAAAAACAGCTCATAGCGAGATTAAAACTCCAATTTTTATGCCAGTTGGTACTGTTGGGGCAGTTAAAAGTTTAGATGCAATTGATTTAATAGATATTCTTGATACTCCAATAATTCTTGGGAATACATATCATTTATATCTTAGACCTGGAGATGAAGTTATAGCAAAGCTTGGAGGGCTTCATAAATTTACAAGTTATAATAGAAGTTTTTTAACAGATAGTGGAGGATTTCAAGCATTTTCTTTAGGAGATAATGTAAAAATAAATGATAATGGTATTTGGTTTAAATCTCATATAGATGGAAGTGAGCATTTTTTTTCACCTGAGAAAGTAATAGATATTCAATATAATTTAAATAGTGATATTATGATGGTTTTAGACGATTTGATACCATTGCCTAATACTCCTGAAAGGATTAAAAAGTCAATTGAAAGGACTACTGAGTGGGCAAAAAGAAGTTTAATTCATCATGTAAATAAAGGTAAAAAAAATAATCTTTTTGCCATAGTTCAAGGGGGTACTGATAAAGAGTTTAGAAGAATTTCAGCTGAGAGTTTAGTTAGTATTGAATATAAAGGATATGGTTTTGATGGTTTTGCAATTGGTGGGCTTAGCGTAGGAGAAGAAAATCAAGCAATGTATGATACTATAGAAGCTACTGAGCCTTATTTACCAAAAGATAAGCCAAGATATTTAATGGGAGTTGGTACGCCTGAAGATATTATTGAAGCAATTGATAGAGGTGTTGATATGTTTGATTGTGTAATGCCAACAAGAAATGCAAGAAATGGATATCTTTTTACTTCTTTTGGAACTTTAAGAATTAAAAATGCAAAATACAAACTTGATGAAAATCCAATTGATGAAAAATGTAATTGTTATACTTGCAGAAATTTTTCAAGAGCATATTTAAATCATCTGTTTAAAGCAAAAGAACTAACATATTTTAGACTTGCTTCTATTCATAATTTGCACTATTATTTAACTCTTGTGAAAAATGCAAGAGAAGCTATATTAAAAGGAAAATTTAAAGAGTTTAAGAAAGAATTTTATTCTCTTAGAGCTCAATAAATTCATTATTCAAATATTCTGTAAGCTCAAAAATTATCTCTTTTTCTCTTCTTGTTATATATCTTTCAAGTTCTACTTCTTCTGCTGGAGTTGGTTCAAAATAGAAATGATATCTATAAAAATTATCATATTTGCTAATACTTCTTAGTTCTGCAGAAAAATTAAATATAGTCTCTTTTGTAGTAAATAATTTAAATTTTACATTAACAATATCATTAATATTTATAGGTAAAGATTCCTCACTTATAATACTTACTCCTTTAACAGACAAATCATAAATTTTTCCATAAAAATTATGGTTATTTATAGAAATAATAGCTTTTATATCCTCTTTTGGTTGAACTCTTATATAGTTTCTTTTTAATATATTTCTTTTTATTTCTTTAATGTCTGATAAAATTAATATTTTTTTATATGGAAGAATATCTTTTACATAAGCTTTAAATGTTTTATTTGTTTTTATATCAAGTAGATATATCTCTTTTTGAAATTTAGATGCGATAAGTTGATAATTATTTGCATTTACCATAATGGTTCCATTAATTTTATTTATAGAAATAATTTTTGTTTTATTTGATATAGGTATTCCTTTATAAACACCAAAAAGAATAAGTGTAGCTTCACTTTTATAAAGTTTTTCTAAGCTATAAGGGATGGTTGTAGTTATAGGTTCTTCTTTTATGTGAGAGTCTATAAAATCAATATAAAAATCTAAAAGAATTACTAAAGTTTTTAATTTTTCTAATTCTGAAGAAGGAAAAATATGTTTTATGTAATGATTGCTTAGCAAAAGAAATGTTTTATTTAAAATTTTTTTATCTATTCTTTCTTCAATTAAGAATTGCTTT
>JALVUH010000094.1:0-13828 GCA_027035735.1 Nautiliaceae bacterium | reverse complement strand
ATTTCTGGAAATTCATAATCACTTTGATGTTCTATTAAAATTTTTTCTACATTTATTTTTGGTAATGTCTTAATTAAATTTTTTACTTTTTCATAAATATCTTCATAACCTTCTCTTATAGCAAATGGAGGGTCAAAATAGAAAAATGCTTTATCTTTATTTCTTTTAAGTTCATCAATTACATCCCAAACTCTATCAAATGCGTCTCCTAAAATAATTTCACACTTTTCTCTATCTTCTTCTTTTAAAGAATCAATATTTCTTTTCAAAACTTTTGCTGCTTCAGGATCTTTTTCTATAAAATATGCTTTTTTAGCACCTCTACTTATTGCTTCAAGTCCAATACTTCCAACTCCACTAAACATTTCAACCCAAGTTGAATCGGGTACATCAAATTGAAGGGAGTTAAAAACAGATTCTTTTAAGATTTGTTTAGTACTTCTTGTTGTTTCTTTATCATTCATATAAAGTTTTTTACCTCTATATTTTCCTCCAATTATTCTAATGTTACCTTTTTCCATAATAATCCTTTATTAATGTTTTTAAATTTTGTGCAAATTCATCTATTAAATTATCTAAAGCTTCTTCAAAAGTTGGTTTTTGAGATTTTATGTTAAATAACTTTTCAAGTTGGATTAAAAGAGATGTTTTAGTAAATGGTTTTTTAATGTCTTTACCTATTATAATGGTCCCTTTTTGAGGATTGTCACTTATAATAATACCTTCTTCACTTATAAAATCTTTTAAAAAAATTTCTAAACTTTCTTGTAAAAGAGGTGAATCGCAATCAACTTTTAATTTCATAGAAGCCTTTTTATATAATTTTATCAAAAATTTAATTTTTTTTAAATTATGCCGATATATAATTAAGAAATACAAGGAGAAATTATGGATATATTTAGTGGAATAAAAAATATCCAAAATAATAATTATAATAAACAACTTGAACTAAAACATAATAATGACATAAATCACCGAAAAATAGAGGATATTCAAAAACAAAATATAGAAAAAAAATCAAAAGAAGAAATAAAAAAAGAGCTTCAAAAAGTAGTTCAAGAACTTAATGAAGCTATGAATCCTTTAAATACCAATTTGGAATTTAAATTTAATTCAAAAGTTGATGAATTAACAGTCCTTGTAGTTGATAAAAAAAATAATGAAATAATTAGAGAATTTCCTCCAAAAGATGCTCTTAGACTTATGGAAAAAATGAGAGAATTAGTTGGAATGTTATTTGATAAGAAAGGATAAAATATGGGAGATTTTGGAGCATTAAGTTCACTTGGAATTGCTAGTGGCGTTTTGAATTATAATGTAATTGATAAATTGAAAAAAGCAGATGAACAAATGATGATAGACCCATTAAAAGAAAAATTAGATATTGTTCAAAAAAGAGAAAAAGCTCTTGATCAATTTATTACTATAGCTTCTACTGTTAAAACAGATATTATGGATTTAGCAGATGGAACTTTGTTTGCGAAAGTAAGTACAAACGTTATTGGAAGTAGTGTAGATGTAAGTGCAAATGATGGTGTTAAACCTCAAAGTTTTGATATTAATGTAGAACAATTAGCAAAGAATGATATTTATGAATCTAAAGGATTTGCATCTGCTGATAGTGTAATTACATCAAATGATGCTAAGTTACAAATAGGAGTAGGGGGTACTAGTGTAAGTATTAGTTTAAAAGCGGGAGCTACTCTTACAGATTTACAAAATGCTATTAATAATGCAGACGCTGGAGTAACAGCTCAAATAATTAATACAGGAGTAGGAGATAATCCATATAAGCTTATTTTAAAAGCAAATGATACGGGGAAAGATAATACAATAAACTTTGAGTATTTTGGAATTGATGATTTAGGATTGAATGCTACTACATATACTTCTGCTAGTTTTAGTTCAGATACAGATTCTGTAAATAATAGTGGCTCAACACAGACTTTTTCTATTACTATAAATGGAGATAAATATTCTATGGATGTAGCTGATGGAGAGAGTGTAAGTGATTTTATAAATGATTTACAAAATGGTAAACTTACAGATTCAAATGGAAATACAATTTCTGTTAATGCTTCATATACGAATGGAAGAATAGAATTTAATTTAAAAGCAATAGGAAATATAAGTATTGATGATACAAATCTTTTAACTGATTTTAATGATAATACAGATTTTACAAATACAAATAGAATACAAACTGCTCAAGATGCCTTATTTAAATATAATGGTGTGGAAATGGAGAGGTCTTCAAACAAGATAGAAGATATTATTCCTGGAGTTACTATTAATTTAAAAACAACAGGAGATTCTACTGTTAATATTACTTCAAATGTAGATGAAATTGTCAAATCTATGCAAAAGTTTGTGGCTGATTATAATGCGATGATAAGTAATTTACAAAATTTAACTGCATATAATCAAGATACTAAAATGGTAGGACTTTTTCAAGGATTTAGTGAATTTACTTCAATTTCTGGAAAATTAGCAAATGATATTTTTGGAGATTTTTTAACTTATGATACTACAAAATTAGATTTTAACGGAAATAAATATACTACAAAAGCTATTTTTAATGCTACAGATTTAGGATTAAGTATGAATAAAACAGGATTATTAAGTTTTGATGCTAATAAATTTAGACAAACTTATCAAGCTCATCCTGATTTAGTAGAACAATTAGCGACTCGTGCTTTTACTAAAGTTCAAAATGATTTTAATTCTATTGCTACAGGAGATCATTCTTCTTTAGAACTTTTATCCCAAGAATTAAAAAATGAACAAAAAGATTATGAAGATAGAATTGATTCGTTAAATAAATTTTTAGATACCAAATACCAAATTATGGCTCAACAATTTGCTGCATATGACGATATGATTAGTAACTTTAATACAATGAGTTCGGCTCTTAATATGAGTATTCAACAAGCAATAAATTCTAAATCATAAAGGATATTAAATGACTTATAATAGTAATTTTATTAATAAATATAATCAATTGAATTTAGAGATAGATAATCCTGCAAAATTAATTTTAATGCTTTATGAAGGGGCTTTGAGATTTGCTAATTTTGCGAAAAAAGCTATTAAAGAAAATGATATAGAAAAAAAGGTAAAATATATAAATAAAACAGTTGATATTTTTGTTGAGCTTATTAATTCATTAGATTTTGAAAAAGGTGGACAAATAGCATATTATTTAAATGGTCTTTATGCTTATCAAATAGAACTTTTAACAAAAGCTAATGCTGAGAATAATACTGAATATATTGATCAAGTTATCCATGTTATAAAAGAGTTAATTGAAGCATGGAAAGAAGAGACAGGTGTCAATTAATACATTTACTTTGAATGAATTAAAGTTGGCTGTAATTAATGAAGATTTTGAAAAGTTAGAAGAATTAAGTAAAAAAAATCCTTCTTTTTCTTCTATTGAAGAGGCTAAAGAGATATTAAGTTATATTAATTTAGCAACTCAAATGATTGAGAAAAAAAAGAAAAAATTATTAGCTGATATGAATCAACTTAAAAAGCTTAAAAATTATACTTCTTGATATTTTTTTAGTTTTTTTATATCTTTTATAATAAATTTATTTTGTATTTTTTTAATTAAATTTTTTCTTTTTAATTCAGATAAAAAAGATGATAATGTCTGTCTTTGAGTTCCTAAAAAATTTGCTAATTCTTCTATAGTACATTTTATTTCAAATTCTATGCCATTATCAGTTAAAGTTCCAATGTTTTCTGCCATTTGAATTAAAAAATTAATAGTTCTTTGTTTGAAAGTTTTGAAGGCTAAATTTTTTATTATATCTCTCTCAAGTGTTAAATTTTGAGTTAAAGCATTTAAAATATAATTACAAAAAAGAGGATTATTAAAAATCTTATAAAATTTTTCTGGAGATAAGATATAAAATTGACTCTCTTCTATTGCTTCTAGTACTATATCTTCAAAACATAAACATACATTGTATTTAGTTAAAAAATATAAAATAAATTCATTTTTATCTTCATATAAAGAGACTTTTATTTTACCTTTTTTAATTATAATTAATTCTTTTTGATTGAAATAATACAATTCTCCTTTTTTTAGAGTTTTTTTAGGTAATTTTAATTGGTCTAAATCTATTTCTTTTGGAAGAATATTTTCTATTAATATTCTACAACAATGCATTTTTTTTCCTTTTTTTTATTCTAGCATAAAAATGGAAACTGACTAAATAAAATGAAACAATTATAAATTTTAGCTAAATAAAGGCGTTAAAAAAAGCATTTTGTTTGAGCGTAGCGTTATATTTTAGTATTAAAAAATTTGCTATTTTGTTAAATGTATTTAGTCAATTCCTAAAAGTGTCAAATTTTTGACATTCAAAACAAAATAAATGAATTATAATTCATTAAAGAAACTTTTAAGGAGGTGAAAATGAAAAGAGGATTGATTGTAAGTGTAATTGGATGTTTGTTTTTAAGTTTTTCTTTTGCATCTGCTAAACCACCAAAATATGTATTAAAAGATACTATTAAAGATTTAGGTCCTCTTGTACAAGATTTGAATAGAGAATGTCATTATTATGAAAAATACATTACTTATATAACTCCTTATCAATTAAAAAAATGGATGGATGAGGGTAAAGATTTTACAATTGTAGATGTTAGAAGTGTAGATGAAATGAAAGCGGGTGAAATTGATTGGCCAGATTATGATGAATATCCAAGAGGAATGGTTGATATTTATGCAGCAATGGGAGCTTTTAAACCAAATAGAATTTATGTTTTTGTATGTGCTACAGGTCATAGAGCAGTTTTAGCAGGAGGAGAGCTTGTAAAATGGTTTGGATTTAAGAAAAAAAATATCTATGTATTAAGAGGAGGTATCAATGGATGGTTAAATAGTGGATATTATGTAGTTAATAAAATTACAGACTTTGGAGGATTTAAAGGACTTAAAAAAGTAGGACCTGTAAAAGAGCCTATTGTATTAGATCAATTTTAATTGCCATCATCTAAGCTGCTTAAGGGAGCTTAAAGAAACTACTCCCGCTCCCGCTAAAAAATCCTTTATCTAAATATTTGTTTAATTCAGGATATAGCATTAAAGCTGGCTTTAATAAATCATTTAATTCAAAAGGTGAATAGTTTTTTAATATTTCTTTTGTTTCTTTTTTATCTAAATCTGTTGGCATTGGGTTAAAAAATCTCTCTTTATACATTTTATATACTTCTGGAGTGGAGCATTCAATTGGTGGAGTAAAAACTTCAATATCAAGAGCTTTTTCATCTCTTGGTTTAACTATATCTCCTCTTCCATATACATCTGCAACATCACAATCATATAAAAAAAATGCTACATCGCTTCCTACTTTTTTGCCAATTTCAACAAGTTCTTCAGTTGAGAGATTTAATCCACTCTCTTTATTTACAAGTCTTAAAAAAGCAGCAGCATCACTACTTCCACCTCCAAGACCTGCCATTTCAGGTATATTTTTATGAATTCTAATTTCTTTCCCTATGAACCATTTTTTTATTTCAGGATATGCTTGAGTGAGGGCTACATAAGCTTTGAATACACTATTATCTCTTAAAACACAATTTATATCTCCAATAATATTAAATTTATCAGCTTCTACTATTTCAATTTCATCATATAGATGTTTAACTTTCATAAATCTTGAATTTAATAAATGATAATATCCATCAAATCCTGTAATTTTTAAAAAAATATTAACTTTTGCGTGAGCTTTGATTTTCATTTATAACCTTTGAAAAATTTTTTATTGTAGTTATATCTATATGTTTAGCAGCTTTTAAATTCTCTTTTTTAATTTCTTCTATTAATTCACTTCTTAAAATAGAGATATTTTTTGGTGCTTCTATTCCTATTTTAACTTGATTTTTATCTATTGATAAAATAATAATTTCTATATTATCTCCAATTTTTACTTTTTCTCCTATTTTTCTGGAAATTACTAGCATAACTTTATCCTGTTTACTAAATATTTAATCTCTTTATTTTTTATTTCTATAATACTTAAAAAGTTTTCAATTTTGAGTTTATAAACACCATCTTCTTTAATATCAAATCCGTTTATATCAAGTTTTTTTCCTAAAAGCAAATCTTTTGGATTTTTGTAAAAATTTTCTTTTGGCCAAATATAATCATAAGGATTTAATTTTTTTTCACATTCATATTTGAATTCACCTTCTTTAGTTCTTTCTAGGTATGTTAAAGTTCCAATATTATTTAATTTTTTGGCGATATCAAATCCAAGAGTTCTTATAAATGTTCCTTCACTAACACTTGCTTCAAAAGTAATAAAAGGATGAGAATAATTTATAAGTTTAATATCAAAAATTTCTATTTCAATCTCTTTATCTAAAAAATCTTTGTTATCTTCTAATTTATAAGCTCTAACTCCATTGATTTTTTTAGCAGAGTATTTTGGGGGCAGTTGAGTTTGTTTTCCTTTAAAAGTTTCTAAGGTTTTTTGTATCTTTTCAATCTCTTTTTTTTCAACATTTTCAATTTTTTCTATTTTTTCAATATCTAAAGTAGGAGAATAAGCTCCAAGCATTAATGTGGCTATGTAAGTTTTTGGAGTTTTTTTAAGAAATCTAAAAAGTTTAGTATATTGTCCACTTGCTATTATAAGAGAGCCACAAGCAAAAGGATCAAGTGTTCCTGAAAATCCCATTTTTTTAATTTTATATTTTTTTTTGAGAGTATTTAAAAATTTATTTGAGCTTATAAACATTGGTTTATTGGCTACAAAAAGCATATTTTCACACATTTATACCCTCTCTACAAAATCACTTAATATTTCTCTAATAGTTCCACCAAAATCTATTTTAAGTTTTGTTTTTTTACCGGCTTTATTGATTCCAAGAACTCTTCCTGTTCCAAATACTTTATGTTTTACAAGAGAGCCTGTTTTAAGTGCGTTTGATTCTTTAAGATTTACTCTCTCACCTTTGATAAGTCCAGCTTCTGTTAAAAATCTACTTTTTGATACTTTGCTTCTTTGACCTCTTATATATCTACTTTCTACATAGCTTAAAGCAAGTTCTTTTCTAGCTCTTGTTATTGCAACATATGCAAGGCGTCTTTCCTCTTCTATGTCTGCATCCCCTAGAGGAAAAAAACCTTCTTCCAAACCTATTACATATAAATAATCAAATTCAAGACCTTTACTTGCATGAATTGTCATAACATTTATCATTTCATCTGCAATTTTATCTTGGTCTGATTCAAGAGATAATTCATTTAAAAATTCTCTTAAATTTAAATCACTTTTTTCTCTTATAAGACCATAAAACTCTTCAATATTTCTAGCTTTATCTTCGTCTTTATAACTTTTTGAGAGTTCAATAGTTGATTCTATAAGTTCTGGTAATTCTTCTAAATCAGATTCTGATAAAAATTCAAGTGTTTTTACAAACTCTTTAAGAGTTTTAGCAGCTTTTTTGCTTAAAAAGCTTAATTCATTCTCTTTTATAAATTCAATAAATGAATATTCTCCTTTTGCATCTTCAAGTTTGTTTAGTGTAGTTTTACCAATTCCACGTCTAGGTTTATTTACAACTCTTTTAAAAGAGTAATCATCATGAGGATTTATAAGAAGTCTAAGATAGCTAATTAAATCTTTAATTTCTTCTCTTTCATAAAATTTCATTCCTCCTACAAGTTTATAAGGAATCCCTTCATTTCTTAAACCATCTTCAATTGAACGAGAGAGTGCATTTATCCTGTAAAGGATAGCGATATCTTTTGGATTTACTCCTGAATTTATTAATTTTTTAATTTCTTTTGCTATTGTTTCTGCTTCTGCTATTTCATTATAGTTTGAAATTAATCTTACCTCTTTTCCATCTCCAATAGCAGAAATTAATTTTTTATTATATCTATTTTTATTGAATGAAATAAGAGAATTTGCAGCGTTTAAAATTTGGTTTGTTGAGCGATAATTTAGTTCAAGTTTTATAACTTTTGCATTAAAGTCTTTTTCAAAATCAAGAATATTTTTATGATTTGCTCCTCTAAATCCATAAATGCTTTGGTCATCATCGCCAACTACGCAGATATTATTGTGAGTGGAGCATAATTTTTTAAGTAAAAGAAGCTGAATTTCATTGGTATCTTGATATTCATCTACCATAATATATTGATATTTTTGACTTATTTCATTTGCTAAATCATCATTTTTATTAAGTATTTCATATGTTAAAAGTAATAAATCATCAAAATCTACTAAGTTATTATCTAATAGATATTTTTGGTATTTATCATAAATATGTGCTAATTTTTTATAATTTGAATCATTTGCAAGAGCATATACTTCATCTGGAGTTAAAAATGAATTTTTATATTTACTAATCTCTTTGCTCATAAAATTTGGAGGTAAATCAGTTGAAATTTGTTTTAATATTTTCCTTTGGTCATCCATATCTATAATTACAAAATTATTATCTCTATTTAACATATGGATATAAAGTTTTAAAAATAAAAGTCCAAATTTGTGAAAAGTTAAAAGTAAAGGAGGATGTGCTATATCGGTATTTATCATAGATAAAGCTCTTTGTCTCATTTCGCTTGCAGCTTTGTTTGTAAATGTCAAAGTTAGAGTATTTGCCGGGTCAATACCAAGACTTAGAAGATAAGCTAATCTTGTGGTAATTGTTTTGGTTTTACCGCTTCCTGCTCCTGCTAAAATAAGCAAAGCTCCATCAATATGGGTTGCCGCTTCATATTGTGCTTTATTTAATTCTTTTAAGAATTTCATTGTACTCCATTTTTATTTTTATTATATCAAAAATTATTTTGCAAAAAGTTATAAGTTTTAGTTATAATTCCCATAACAAATATATATCAAGGGATAAAATGTTAACAAAATATCTTGATAAGATTTATACATTTTTGATTATAAATCAAGAGAGCAGTTTTTCAAAAGCAAGTAAAGTACTTGGAATTTCTCAACCGGCAGTTACACAGCAAATAAGAATACTTGAAAATTTTTTAGGAGTAAATTTATTTGAGCGTAAAAAAAATGGAGTTATGCTAACTAAAGAAGGTCAAAATTTTTTAAAAATAGCAAAAGAATTTCAAAATTTTTTAAAAGATTTTGAAGTAAAAATAGATAAATTCAAACATCTTGATATGCCTTTTGTAATAGGAGCTTCTCCTACTATTGGAAGTTATAATTTACCTGAGTGTATAAAATATTATAAAAATTTAATAAACAAAGATATAAATTTGGTAATAAAAAGTAATGATGAATTATTAAAAGATGTTAAAAATTCAACAATAGATATGGCATTTGTAACAAAGAAAAAAGATGATGAATTAAATTATATAGATTGGATAGAAGATGAACTTGTGGTTTTTTCAAATAAACCTTTACCTACATCTATCTATTTAGAGGATTTATCAAAATATAATATTATTTGTAGAGAGCCTAATTCATCTACTAGAGATTTTATTAAAAAAACATTTAAAAAATATAATTTTGATTGTGATAGGTTAAATATTGTTAGTATAGTTCACAATTCTACAGCTTTGAAATTTACTGTTTTAAATGCGCAAGAACAAGTAGTTTCTATTATTTCAAAAATGGTCATCAAAGATGAGTTAAAAGAGAAAAAACTCTATTCGGCTAAAATTAAAGGAGTAGATTTAAAAAGAAAGATTTATATAGTATATAAAAATCCAAGTAAAGATATAAATGCTATTTTGAATTTTATTCAGTCATAAATTTTTTATTTCTTGGATTTAATTCAAAAGGATTTGTTGGTTTTTCTTCTTTTTCTTCAAAAGTTGCTGTAATATTTATAAAAAGTGGAGTTTCATCGTGTGTTATTTGAACAATTGATTTAATTGGTACTGTTACAATACTTCCAATATTTTCTTCTCCAAAACCTGCTTCAAAAATTAAATTTTCATTTTCAATTTTTGCACTACTTAAAGTATAGTTCGCTAAAGAAAAAAGTATCATATCTCCAAAAGCACTTGTTATATGTTCTGGGAGTTTTGGATTAAAAGTGACTTTTTGAGTTATACATAAAATATCAAATTCATATTGTTTATCAAGAAGAAGAGCTAAAATTTCTTTAGCGTGTTTGAGTTTTAGAGGTCTTAGATCATCAATTATTTTTATATTCATTTACAAGCTCCTTAAATTCAATAAGCATATTTTTTACTTCATTTATTCCTTTTTGCCAAAAATTTTCATCATTTATATTTAATCCAAAAAGTTCTTCAAATTGTTTTTTTGGTGGTAAACTTCCTCCTAATGAAAGTAATTTTATATATTTTTCTTCAAAATTTTCATAATTTTCTTTATAAAGAGCAAAAAGTGTTAATACTAAAAGCTGAGCATAAGCATAAGCATAGCAATAAAAAGGAGAATGAATAAAATGAGGAATATAACTCCACCAAATTTCATAATTTTTAGTTAAATATACACTATTTCCAAACATTTTTTGATTCTCTTCCATCCAAATTTTATTAAATTCTTCTGGTTTTAGCTCATCAAATTTAAATACTCTTCTTTCAAAGTTAGTAAATACAATTTGTCTAAATAAAGTTGCAAAAATATCTTCTAATTTGCTAGCAAATAATTCAATTAATTCTTCTTTAGATAAACTTTTTTTCATTTCTTCAAATAATAGCATTTCTGCAAAAATACTCGCAGTTTCAGCTGTTGTTAAAGGAGTGTCTTGATTTAAATATCCCACTTCTTTTGCAAGATATTGATGTATAGCATGTCCTAATTCATGAGCTAAAGTAAATACATCTCTTCTTTGATTTGTATAATTAAGTAAAACATATGGATGTGCTTTTGGAGTGGCTGAGTGTGAAAAAGCTCCTCCTCTTTTGCCTTCAGCAGGAAAAACATCTATCCAGTTTTCTTCAAATGCTTTTTGTGCAATTTCGTAAAATTTAGGTGAGAAATTCTTAAATGCATTTAAAACCATCTCTTTTGCTTTTTCAAAGCTTATTTCAGGATTTTTGTCAGTTAATTTTATAGGTGCATATCTATCATAATCATATAATTTTTTATATCCAAGCAACTCTTTTTTTAGCTTATAATATTCTTCTACTATATATGTATTATTATTTACTGTATGTATTAATGCGTTTACGCTTTGTTTAGGAACTCTATTTGATAAATGTCTAGGGTCTTCAGGTTCATCATATCCTCTTATTTCTATATAATCTATTTTCCAATCTTTTTTTATTTGATTATAAATAAAACTTAGCAATTCTTGATGAGGTTTAAGTCCATTTGTAAGAGCTACTTGTGCTTTTTTTCTTTCATTTCTATCAGGAGAGTAGAGTTTACTTAAAATTTCTTCTTCTGATAATTTTTTACCATCAAAGAAAAATTTAATTTTACTTAATGTTTCATCAAATAATCTATTAAAAGCACTAGAACTTGTTAGCTCTTTTTTCATTAAGATTTTCTCTTCTTTTTCGCTCATTCTATAAGGTGCTTCTTCTTGAAGATGTATTAGGTAATATTTATAAATTCCTGCATTATCAATTAATTTTTGTTGTTTATCAATAGGCAAATAAATAAATTCAAGCTCAAACCATATAAGATGTTCTTCTGCTTCTGTAGCTAATTTTTGAAAAGCTGCTAAAAAATTTCCTTTACTTGAATCAGTTGCAAATATTAAATAGATATAAGTTAAAGCTCTTGCAATATTTTCCAAAATATCCTCATACTCTTTTAAAACTTCTAAAAATTCTTCAGGAGTTAAAGTATATAATCTATTTTTATATTTTTTTTCAAAATCTTGAGCTCTAAATTTGGCTTGTTTTAAAAATTCTTCTGCTTCAGGTATTGTTTCAAATAACGCACTTAAATCCCAATTCATTTTATATCCTTTTATTAAAAGTTATTTAATTATAACAAAATTTTCTATTTCTCTAAATCCTACAATTGCATTAATTAAAGCTATTTTTTTAAAATATTTTATATCACTTATGTGAATATTTTCAACTTTTAATATTTTTTTATTTAATAATTCCTCTCTTTTTGTGCCTTTAAGTAAAGGGTATTTTGGAGTTATCCACTCTTTTCCCGTAAAAAAAGCTATATTTGATATAGTAGTATCTGTAATTAAATTATTTTTTATAAGAATAAATTCATCAAAATTTTTATATTTAGAATAAATATCTAAAAAATGGTTTCTATTTTTATATTTAAATTTATAATCAAAATCAATTTTTATTAGTTTAAATTTTTTAAACTCTCTTCTTTTTATAGGGAAATATTCTATATTTTTTATTCCAAATTGATTATATGTAATTCTAACTCTATATTCTCCTTCTTTTAATTTAGGTAGTTTTAATGTTTTAAATTTGAAATATTTTAAGGTGTTTTTTATTCTTTTTAAGTGATATTCTAAATTTAAGATGTTACCATTTTTCACATATAATGTTTCAATAAATTCCATTTTTACTCCATTGATTAAAATTTTTACAATTTTTAAAGTTCAAAAAAGTTTTTCTTTGTTATAATTATCTCAAAACAACTTAAGGAGAGCAAATGACAGCAAAAGAATTTTTAGAACAATGTAGAGAAAATGAAATAGAATTTGTTGATTTCAGATTTACTGATATTAAAGGAACTTGGCATCATGTAACTTATGATATTGATGCGCTTGATGAAGAGATGCTAAATAACGGTCTTCCATTTGATGGTAGTTCAATTCCTGCTTGGCAACCAATTAATGAATCTGATATGATTTTAAAACCTGATTTTGAAATTGGAACACATTTTATTGATCCATTTACAGCTGACCCTACAATGGTTGTATTTTGTGATGTATATAATACTGATGGAACTCCATATGAAAAATGTCCAAGAAGCATTGCTAAAAAAGCACTAAAATATCTAGAAGAGAGTGGAATTGGTGATACTGCATATTTTGGACCTGAGAATGAGTTTTTCGTATTTGAAAATGTAATTATCAGAGATGAAATTAATTCTCAATGTTATGAAGTTGATAGTGCTGAGGGTGTATGGAATGATTATGCAGAATGGGGAGATGAATTAAATATAGGACATAGACCAAGAACAAAAGGTGGATATTTCCCAGTAGCACCAGTTGATAGTATGGTTGATTTAAGAGCGGAAATGGTAAAAGTTTTAAAAGAAGTGGGACTTGAGACAAGTGTTGTTCACCATGAAGTTGCACAAGCTCAAGGTGAAATTGGAGTTAAATTTGGAACTCTTGTAGAAGCAGCTGATAATGTTCAAAAACTTAAATATGTTGTAAAAATGGTAGCGCATTTAAATGGTAAAACTGCTACATTTATGCCAAAACCACTTTATGGAGACAATGGTAACGGAATGCATACTCACCAATCAATCTGGAAAGATGGTAAAAACTTATTTTATGATCCAAATGGATATGCAAATTTAAGTGATATTGCTAAAAAATATATTGCTGGTGTATTTGCTCACGCTGATGCAGTTGCTGCATTTACAAACGCATCAATGAACTCATACAAAAGACTTCAACCAGGATTTGAAGCACCAAATATCTTAGCATACTCTGCTAAAAATAGAAGTGCAAGTTGTAGAATTCCTTGGGGAGCAGGTGAAAAATCTGTAAGAACTGAATTTAGATTTCCAGATAGTTCAGCTAATCCATATTTGGCATTTACTGTAATGATGTTAGCAGGTCTTGATGGAATTAAAAATAATCTTGAAATCTATGAAGCAGCAAGAGAGCCTCTTAATGAAGACTTATTTGAATTAAGTCTTGATGAGATTAAAAAAAGAGGAATTAGAACACTTCCACCAACTTTAAGAGAAGC
>JALVUH010000093.1 GCA_027035735.1 Nautiliaceae bacterium | reverse complement strand
ATTATACCACTGCCATATTTTAAATATTTTTTAGCTCTTTTGTAATTTTCATTATTTTCTAAAAATGGATAATTTACATTTTTTACTTTTGGATGAGTTGCAAGAAATTTAGCTATTTTTTGTGCATTTTCGCTATGAGCTTTAATTCTTAAGTGCAGAGTCTCAAGCCCTAAAATAAAAAGCCAAGCATTAAAAGGAGATAAAACTGCTCCAAAATCTCTAAGTAGAGCAAGCCTTGCTCTTGCTATAAAAGGATTATCAAACTTTTCATTATAAATAAGTCCATGATAACTCTCATCTTTTTCATTAAACTTAGGATATCTTTTTGTTTTTAGTTTTTCTTTTGCAAAAGGAGCTTCAATTATACACCCTCCAATTGCAGTTGAATTTCCTACAATATATTTACTTGCACTATGAACTACTATATCTACTCCAAGCTCTATTGGTTTTATACTATAAGGAGTTGCTATTGTATTATCACAAATTGTAATTACATCTTTTTTATTAGCAATTTCTACTATTTCATCAAATTCAGGTACCACTAAAGCTGGATTTGCAATACTTTCAAAAAGAATCGCTTTTGTATTATCATCTATTAACTCTTCAAGCTCCTTTGGATTAGTTGGGTCAAAATATTTTGCACTTATTCCAAAACTTTTTAGTGTTTGAGTAGATAGAGTAATACTTCCTCCATAAAGTTTGTTTGAAATAATTATATTATCTCCACTACTAACTAAATTTGCAATAGAATAAAAAATAGCTCCCATTCCACTAGCAGTAGCTAAAGCATCAATTCCCCTCTCAAGAGCTGCTATTCTTTTTTCAAATACTCTTGTAGTAGGATTTGAAATTCTTGTATAAATATTTCCTTCTTCTTCTAAATTAAAAAGTCTTGCGGCATGGTCAGTATCTTGGTATTCATATGCTGTAGTCATATATATGGGTACTTGCATAGACTTTTCTTTATCTTTTTCATAACCTATATGAAGTGCTAAGGTTGCATCTTTCATAAATAAACCTTTTTTGATAAAATCTTGACAAATTATATCAAAGGAAAAAGGTGAAAGACAATATTTTCTCTAAACCAATTACCAAACAATTTGAATTTGACGAAGAAGTGGCAAGCGTATTTGATGATATGCTTTTAAGAAGCGTGCCTTTTTATAAAGAAAATTTAAAACTTCAAATTGATATTTTAAAAAATTTTTTAAAAGAAAAAGATTTAGTTATTGACCTTGGAAGCTCAACTGGAACTTTTTTAATTGAACTTAGCAAAAAAATCAATAATTTAGAATTAATTGGCATTGACAATTCTCCTGCAATGATAAAAAGAGCAACTCAAAAAGCAAAAGCATTTGGTAGTAATGCAAAATTTATAGAAGCAGACTTTTTAGAATATGAATTCAAAAACCCAAAAGCTATAGTTGCAAATTATACTATTCAATTCATAAGACCTTTAAAAAGAGAAAAACTAATAAAAAAAATTTATAACTCTTTAAAAAATGAAGGAATTTTTTTAATGAGTGAGAAATTGATAACAGAGAATAAAAAGCTAAATAAAACAATGATAGATATTTATTATAACTACAAAAAAGAAAAAGGTTATTCTGAATATGAAATAGCTCAAAAAAGAGAAGCACTTGAGAATGTTTTAATTCCTTATACAATGAATGAAAATATAGAAATGTTAAAAAATGCAGGATTTAAAGATATTGATATAATTTTTAGATGGAATAATTTTGCAACTTTTATAGCTTTTAAAAATCAATAGAAATACTTCCTAAAACTTCAAATTTGGCATTAGGATCAATTTCAGAATGAGATAAAACAACTACATCAACGCCAAACCTCTCTAAAATTTCTGCTAGAGGTTTTCTAATCATTGGATCTACTATTAAAACAACAGGAGCTATTCCTTTATTTAAAATTTCACTTGCTGCATTGCTTACTTCTTCTACCAATTTATTCATCTCAGCAACTGTTAATATAAATTGCTTTTGTTCTCCTTGTTGTTTTAATTTATTCATTAAATACTGCTCTGTAGGAGAATCAAAAGTAACAAGTTTCAAAACTCCTTCTTCATCAGCATAAAGTTTTGTAATAACTCTACTTAATGCACTTCTGACTTGTTCTGTTATGATATCTGGATTTTTGGTATATTCTGCAATGTCTGCTATTGTCTCAAGTATAGTTATCATATCTTTAATAGGTATTTTTTCATGAAGTAAATTTTTAAGAACTCTTTGAATTAAACCAATATTTGCAACCTTCAAGGCATCTTCAACAATAGCAGGATAATCTTTTTTAACTCTATCAAGCAACTCTTGAATATCTTGACGAGTTAAAAGTTCTTCTGCATATTTTTTAATAATCTCATTTAAATGAGTAACTATTACAGTAGATGGGTCAACTACTGTATATCCATTCATAAGAGCCTCTTCTTTTTTATCTTCATCTATCCATATTGCATCAATTCCAAAAGCTGGCTCTTTAACTTTTATACCATCAATCTCTTCAATAACCATAGGAGTTGCCATAGCCAAATATTTATCAGGAAAAATTTCACCTTTTGCTACCTCAACTCCTTTTAATAAAATTTCATATTCATTTGGTTTTAAATTAAGATTATCTTTTATTCTAATTTGAGGAACCAAAAAACCATACTCATTTGCTACTTTTTTCCTCATAGCCTTTATTCTATCAAGTAAATCACCTCCTTGATTTGGGTCTGCAATTCTTATAAGTTGATATCCTATATCAAGTTCAAGTAGTTCTACTTTTAATACCTCTTCTAATACTTTTTTCTCTTCTTCTGGTGAGAGTTCTTTTTTTTCTTTTTTCTTTTCTTTTGAAGATATCTCTTTTTTTTCTTTTTTCTCCTCTTTTTTTATAGGTTTTTTTCTAAATTTATTTAAAATAGTAGCAATTGGATCTTCGCCTTTTTGAGTTTCCATCATAATATATCCTGCTATTAAAAATATAAATCCTACAAATATCATACTTCCTCTAGGAAATCCCGGTATAAATGCCATAAAGAAAAGTATTGTTCCTACTATAAACATAACTTTATAATCTCTAACCAACTGCTTAATAACACCTTCTGCAAAATTTGATTCATCTTTTGTAGCACGGGTAATTATAATACCTGTAGCAGTTGAGGTCATAAGCGCTGGAAGCTGTGAAACTAAACCATCACCTATTGTAAGAATAGTATAAGTTTGTGCTGCTTGAGCTAAATCCATTCCGTGTTGAAAAACACCTATTAAAAATCCAGCAATGATATTAACTGTAGTAATAATAATACCAGCTATTGCATCACCTTTTACAAATTTACTAGCCCCATCCATAGCCCCATAAAAATTTGCTTCTTTTATTAACTCTTCTCTTCTTCTTTTAGCTTCTGCTTCATCTATTAACCCAGCATTCAAATCAGCATCTATTGCCATCTGTTTACCAGGTAATGCATCAAGAGTAAATCTTGCAGCAACTTCAGCAACCCTAGTAGAACCTTGAGTAATTACCAAAAAATTTATAACTACTAAAATAATAAATACAATAATCCCTATGATATAATTACCTCCTACCACAAATTCACCAAATGCACTTATTATTTTACTTACTGCATCTGGTCCTTCATATCCTTTTGAGAGAATCATTCTAGTTGTGGCTACATTTAAAGAGAGTCTATATAAAGTTACTATTAAAATTAAGGTAGGAAATGTAGTAAAGTCAGTAGGTCTTGGAATATATAAAGATAATAATAAAATCAATACAGAAACAGATAAAGAAATAGTAAGAAAAAAATCTAAAAAGGTATTAGGTAATGGAACTATAATTATTAAAAGTATTGAAAATACAAAAATAACAACACCAATATCTGTAACTTCGCTAATTAATTTTAGCGTATTTTTGACTTTATTTATCAGATTTCATCCTTATAACATCAGCTAAGGTATATTTTTCTATAATTTTATCAATTTCATTTTCTAATTTATTAAAAAAAGGCATAGTAGAACATATCGCACTTCTATCTCTAGTACAATTTCTTGCATCTGAAGAACAATAAAATACTAAAGAGTCTTTATCTTCAATAATTTTAAAAATATCTATTATTTTTATATCTTTAGGCTCTTTTGTTAATAAAAATCCTCCATGTATTCCTTTATAAGATTTAATCATATTTTTCTTTGAGAGATTTTGCAAAAGCTTCGCTAAAAAAGGCTTGGGAATTTCTGTTTTTTCTGACAATGCAGTTACATCAATTGGTTTATCATATTTTGAAAGTTCAATTAATGCTTGTAAGGCATATGCAGTAGATTTAGTAAAAAGCATAAAAATCCTTTTTGAAAATTATACCAATTTTATCTTAAATCTATACTAAGAAAAGCAATTTTATCAAAAAATTTGCTTTTTTTCCTAAAAAGAGATATACTTTCATCTCATGAAAATGAAATTTACCAATCAGGAGGCTAACATGGCTTTGGATTCGGCGAAAAAAAGAGAAATTATCGCTAAATTCGGAAAAGATGAAAAAGATACTGGAAGTCCTGCGGTTCAAATCGCACTTTTGACTGAAAGAATCAATGAAATCAACGAACATTTACAAAAACACAAAAAAGACCATTCAAGTAGACTTGGACTACTTAAACTCGTAGGTCAAAGAAAAAGACTTATGAGATATCTAAAAAGAAAAGATCACGAAACTTACTTAAAAGTAATCGCAGAACTTAACTTAAGAGACAGAGTTTAATCTGTCTTTATTTATTTAGTGCTTTCTTTTCTAGCTGATCAAGTTCATTTTTATATTCTAAATTAGCAGGTAATATCTTCCCATGAAATATGTCAAATATCTCTTTTGAACGATTTTTATGATTTAGTATTTTTTTAAAAAATTCAAAAGACTTTTTTTCATTATTATTAACTTTAAAATTATTCAAAAAATAATTTAATGCAAAAATCAAATCTTTTGTAGTAGATTTTTGATTATTTGCAATTTTTAATAAATCATCAATAGTTATCTCTTTTTTAATTTTTTGTTTTTTAGGTCTATTTTTTATGGCTAATATAAATATTAAACTTATAGAAAAAAGAGTTACTATCAAAAGATAAACCAAAAAAGTATAAACACTAGAAGGAAGAAGAGAAATTAAAAAATCACTAATTTTCTCCATTTAATCTTTCTAATACTGATTTTTCATGAGCTGTAAGCATTTCTGTATGAGCCAAAAGAGCACAATCTTGACCCATCTCTTTAATAGCATTTTTACTAAAATAAATTATAGAAGATTTTTTCATAAATACTTCTACATTTAATGGTGAATAAAATCTTGCTGTTCCTCCAGTTGGCAAAGTATGATTTGGTCCTGCTATATAATCCCCTATTGGTTCAGGAGTGTTTTCTCCTAAAAATATTGCCCCGGCATTTTTGATTTTTGGTAAAAGTTCAAATGGATTTGCTGTCATTATTTCAAGATGTTCTGGTGCAATTTTATTCATAAGTTCAATTGCTTCATCAATATCATTTGTAACAATTATAGCACCTCTACTTTCAATTGATTTTCTTGCAATATCAACTCTTTCAAGTCCTTTTAAAAACTCTTCTACTTTAATTGCAGTCAAATCTGCTATCTCTTTTGAATCAGTGATTAAAATAGAACTTGCCATTTCATCATGTTCTGCTTGAGATAAAAGGTCAATTGCCAAATAATTTGGTTTTGCACTCTCATCTGCAATTATTCCTATTTCGCTTGGACCTGCTATCATATCAATATTTACTTCTCCATAAACTAACTTTTTGGCAGTTGCAACAAAAATATTCCCAGGACCTGTAATAACATCTACTTTTGGAACACTTTCAGTCCCATACGCAAGAGCTGCTATTGCACTAGCACCCCCTACTTTAAATGTTTTTGGCATACCACAAATATAAAGAGCCGCAAGTAAAAGCTCATTTGGTTTATTTTCAATTACAGGAGTTGTAACTATTATCTCTTCAACTCCTGCTACAATTGCAGGAATTACATTCATAAGAAGTGAGCTTGGATAAAATGCTTTACCACCTGGGACATACACTCCAGCTCTCTCAACTGGTGTTACTTTTTGACCAAGAATTGAACCATTCTTTTCAAAATCCATCCATGATTTTGGTAGCTGTTTTTCATGATATGATTTTATTCTATCATACGCTAAATGAAGTGCTTTTTTTAAGTCACTATCAAGTCTTTCATAAGCTTTCTTCATTAAACTCTTATCAATTTCTAAATCACTATCTTTTTTAGGAGTCCATTTATCAAACTTGGCAATATGTCTAAAAAGAGCTTTATTTCCTTCATTTTTCACTTCATTAATTATATTCTTAACTATCTCCTCAACCTCTTCAATGTCCATTTTCCCTCTGTTTAATATTTCTTCAAAATCTTTTTCAAATCCCGGATTATTTATATCAAGTATTTTCATTACTTGCCTTTTTTTTATAAAATTGTATCATAAAAGATAAAGGAGAAAAATGAAAATACTACTTTTAGAAGATGACTATAATCTTGCTACTACTTTAAAAGAGATACTTGAACTAGAAAATTATGAAGTTGATATTGCTAATAATGCCGAAGAAGCATATGAAAAAACTTTTAATAAAAAATATGATTTATATATTTTTGATATAAACTTACCGGATGAAAACGGAATAGAAGTTTTGAAAAATTTAAAAAATGCAGATGATAATACACCAACTATTTTTATTACAGCACTTACAGATTTAAATACAATGGCCAAAGCATTTGAAGCTGGAAGTGAGGATTATATAAAAAAACCTTTTGAACCTGAAGAATTGCTTATTAGAATAAAAGCTAAAATAAATAAAAATAACAATGTTATAAAAATAAAAGATATAGAATATAATCCAATTACTAAAGAAATTAGAAAAAATGGTAAAATAATATCTCTTGGCTCAACATTAAAAGATATTTTTCATGAATTAATTACAAATACAAATAGAGTCGTATCCAAAGAACAACTAATAGATATTACAAATTCCACAGATTCATCTTTAAGAGTCAATATTAATAAATTAAAAAATAAACTTGGAATTGATATTAAAAATATAAGAGGAGAAGGATATTTAATTGAAATTTGAAAAAAAATTTTTAATTTATAGTTTTTTTATCATTTTTAGTCTATTATTATTTTTAATAAGTTCAATAAACTATAACATTTATATTAAAGAAAAACATTTTTTAAAAGATAAAATAAAAAAAGATTTAGAGATTTGTTCATATAAATTAAATTGCAAAAATATAAAAATAGACTTTGTGAAAAAAAACAAACATATACAATTACTCCATCTATATCAAGATAAAAATAATTATTTTATGTTTTTTGACATTCCTCAATTTAAAACATATTATCTAGAATTAATAGCTTCTAAAAAAACATATAATAAAGAATTATTAAATATAAAATTAAAAATCTTAAAAATGTTTATTTTAGAATTTATCTTCATTTTAATAATCACTCTAATTTTTATATATATTTTGCTTA
>JALVUH010000092.1 GCA_027035735.1 Nautiliaceae bacterium | reverse complement strand
ACTAAAGGATAATCAATATTTATATAAATATCTCCGCTTCCTTTTGTTAAATCAAAATAGAATCTATCTTCATCCATTTGCATCAAAATCAAATTTTCATCAACCCTAAAGGCTTTTTTTATTATCTTTTTTGTTTTTATAAGCTCAGCTATCTTTTTTAAAATAAAAGCTTTCATTACCCACACCTAAGACCATATTTAGCTAATTCAATAAATTTTCTTAGTTTATGTTTATCTTTTTTACCAGGCTTACTTTCTACTCCACTGCTTACATCCACTCCATAAAATCCATAATGCCCTACTTCAAATACATTTTCCGCTCTAAGACCTCCTGCTAAAATAATTTTTGAATTATCCCTATTTTCAAACCACTCAAGAGGTATTCTTTTCCCACTTCCTCCATACTCTTTTACATACGCATCAACTATTCTATATTCATCACTAAATTTTTCAATATCTTTTTTCTCTTTTGCTCTTACAACTCTAATGTATTTACAATCTAAATTTTTAAAAAAAGCTTCATCTGCTTCAAAATGAATTTGAGCAATATCAGCTTTTGTATATTTCATTACTTCATTTACATAACTACTATCAACATTTACAAATAAAACCACTTTAACCACAAAAGGAGGTAATTTATCAACTATTTTTTTGATATCTTCTGGTTTAATGAATCTCGGAGATTTTTCGTATGTCACAAATCCTAATGCATCTGCACCAAAATCGCAACTAAGCTTAGCATCTTCATAATTCGTAATCCCACAAATTTTTACTCGCACCTTAGGGCCTTTATTGCTTCAGAATAATTTGAATGTTTAAATATAAAACTACCAGCTACTAAAATATCAGCTCCAGCTTCTTTAAGAAGAGGAGCATTTTTATCATTTACTCCTCCATCTACTTCAATTAAAAGAGACGGATTTTTCCTCTCAGCTAATTCTCTTAATTCTTTTATTTTATCTAATACACTTGGAATAAATTTTTGCCCTCCAAATCCAGGATTTACACTCATAAGTAATACCATATCAACATCAGCTACAATATATTCAAGTAGACACACAGGAGTTGCTGGATTTAGAACAACCGAAGGTTTTATTCCTTCATTTCTAATTTTTTGAATAACTCTATTAATATGTTTTTCTGCTTCAATATGAAAACTTATAAACTCAGGCTTTAAATGCTTATACATATCAACAAAAAATGAAACATCTTCAACCATAAAATGAATATCAAGAGGAACATCAGTTGCTTTTTTTACAGCTTCAACTATCATAGGACCCATAGTCATATTTGGCACAAAATGACCATCCATTACATCACAATGAATCAAATCTGCTCCAGCTTCACTTACCGCTTTTACCTCATCTGCTAATTTACCAAAATCTGCACTTAAAATACTTGGCGATATTTTCATTTTCTTCCTTTTACTTGATTTCTTCCACTATTTTTAGCTTCATATAAAGCTTCATCTGCTTTTTCTAATTCTTCTTCTAAATTGCCATTATATTCACTAACCCCAATTGAAACGGTAATTTTTTTACCTTTAAAATCATGTTTTTCTATAATTTTTCTAAGTTTTTCAGCAAGTTTTAAAGCATCTTCATAACTTGTGTTAGGAAGAATAACTATAAATTCTTCACCTCCCCATCTACCTACTATATCACTTTTTCTAAATGTATGTTTTAAAATTTTACCAATTTCACTTAATACATAATCCCCAAATTCATGACCATAAGTATC
>JALVUH010000091.1 GCA_027035735.1 Nautiliaceae bacterium | reverse complement strand
TACTTTATAGATATGGATTTAGAGGTAAAGTATTTGCACACCCAGCAACATTTGATATTGCAAAAGTAGTGCTTTTAGATAGCGCAAAACTTCAAGAAGAAGAATATCAAACAAAATACAAAAAAGCACAAAGAATAGGCAAAGAAAACTTTATAAGAAAACCTCTTTATACTGTAGATGAAGTTAAAAAAATGCTAAAAAAAATGAAAAAAATAGAAATTGAATATAAAAAACCTATAAAGATAACAAAAGATATTACTGCAACTTTTAAAGATGCTGGACATATTTTAGGAAGTTGTTTTGTAGAAATTGATTTTGAAGAATTTGATACTAAAAAAAGAGTAGTATTTAGTGGAGATTTAGGAAATGAAGACAACAATATATTACCTGCTCCTAAAAAACCTACATATGCAGATGCTTTATTTATAGAAAGCACCTATGGAGATAGACTCCACAAAAGCTTTAAAGAAAGTAAAGAAGAATTTAAAAAAGCTGTAATTGATACTCTTCTTAGCGGAGGTAATGTAATTATTCCTTCTTTTGCAATTGAAAGAGCTCAACAATTACTATGTATTTTAAAAGAAATGAGTGAAGAAAAAACTCTACCTAAAAATGCAAAAGTCTTTCTTGATTCGCCTATGGCAGATAAAGTTACTAAAATATATAAAAAATGGCATAAATTGCTTAACAAAAATTGTCAAAAATATAAAGAACATCCATTTGAATTTCCTCAATTAAGACTTGTAAAAAATGTAGAAGAATCTAAAAAGATAAATTCTATTGAAAAAGGCTGTGTAATTATTGCAGGAAGCGGTATGTGTAATGGAGGAAGAATTCTTCATCACTTTAAACATAGAATCTGGAATAGAAAAAATGCAGTTATTTTTGTAGGATATCAGGCAAAAGGAACTCTTGGAAGAAAAATAATAGAAGGAGCTAAACATATAAAAATTTACCACGAAGATATAATTGTTAGAGCTAAAATTTATACGATTAATGGATTTTCCGCTCATGCAGACCAAAGAGAATTACTTGAATGGATGGGAGAATTTAATAGACTTGATAGAATTTTTCTAATTCATGGAGAATACGAAAAACAACTTGTATTTAGAGATGTTATTCATAAAAAAATGAATAAAAAAGCTCATATAGTAGAATTCAGAGAGAAAATTTACCTCTAACCCATCGGATAGAGGATTTCTTCTTGAAGTTTTTTTATTTCTTTTAATATTTCTCTATTTAATTTAACTTCCACTGCATCAAGAGATGGTTTAAGTTGTTCTAATTTTCTAGCACCAATAATAGTAGATGCCACAAAATCAAAATGCTTTGAATAAGCTACTGCCAAAGTAACTGGATGAATATTGTATTTTTTTGCAATTTCTAAAAATTTACTTGTAGCTTTTAGTGTTTTTTCATTATAAAATCTTTTTGCATGATTTCTAACTCTTTTATTTGGATAGTTTTTGTAAAAAATAAATCTTGCATCACTTGGAGGAGTAGGAGTATTGTATTTTCCACTCAAAATTCCTCCAGCTATTGGAGAATATGGAAGAAGTGAAATATTTTCTTTTTTGCATACATATTCAAGTTCATCAAAAAATCTAGGATTAAGCACGCTAAAGTTATTTTGAATACTCTCAAACCTTGCAAGTCCTTCATATTTTGCAATCATATTTGCTTTAGTTAATCCATAAGCAGTGTCATTTGAAGTTCCTATATATCTAACTTTTCCTTCTTT
>JALVUH010000090.1 GCA_027035735.1 Nautiliaceae bacterium | reverse complement strand
CTTTTTAAAGTTGAATTCCATTCACCTCTTTTTGAATAAATATCCTTTGCTAACCATTCTATTACCGGAAATTTATATGCATCACTTTCGTTTAAATCATTTAAAGAAATAAAACCTTTAACATTTCCTTTTGCGCAATCATTATTTGTAGCATTACATTCAGTAGCAATTACACTATTAGCTATACGATTTGATAATTTTGCAGATAAAGAATTTAATACCAAATCAGTTTTATATAAAAGAGAATTAGTAGCTTTTGTTAATTCATAATTTTTATAAACTTTAAGCAAAATTTCAGTAGCAATTGTCGCAAGTATTCCCATAATAACCATTACTACAATTAATTCAAATAAAGTAAATGACTTTTTCATTTTGAAATCTCTTCTAAAGATAAATATTTACTCTCGCCTATATTCATAGCAGGATAAGAAATAGAAATATTTTGCGAATCTAAATCAGTATAAATTGTAATTAATTTAATATTAGTAAAATTTGCAGGAGTTTTATAATCAAAAGTAAAATTAATATCATTAGATAAATAATTAGCATTATCTTTTATATACTTTACACTCACATGCAAAGTTACATCTCCATAACTTAAAAGTTTTTCACTAAATCCATTATAATCATCTATATCATTATAAGTAGAATCATCTCCTGCTACTTCACCTTTATCAATCCCTATTTTACTAACAGTCGCATTTGTTCCGCTTCTTAAAATATTATTATTCATCTCTTCTTTGCCAACTCTATTAAATCCATTTGAATATTCATGTATCAAAAGTGCAGTATCACCTTTTGTAGCATTTAAATCTTTATAATAATTATCATCTATTGTATTATTTTGATCAAAATATAAAGAATTAATAAGTTGCAATAAAGAAAATTCTTGGTAAAAAACTTCTTCTTTAGCAGAAGTTTTCATAGAGTTTGTAGAAGTTTGTAACATTATAGGAAGAGTTACTGCTACAATTCCTATAATTATTAAAGCAACTAAAATTTCAATTAATGTAAAAGCTCTAGATTTTTTTAGACTTTTCATATGTTTTTACAATTCCTTTAAGCACTTTACCTCTTACTCCTTCATCTTCTAATACAAAAATTCCTTCTGCTGTTGTTCCTTTAGGAGACATAACTTTATTTTTAATATCAGAAAATTTATCATCAATAGCCGAAAAACTTTTAAATAAACCTCTTGTCAATTTTTCTGAAATATCTCTTTTTAATCCTGTATATACTCCCCCATCACTAATTGCTTCTGCAATTATAGCCAAAAATGCAGGTCCACTTCCAATAATAGCTGTTGCCATATCAATTTCATCATCACTATTTACCCATACAACTTCTCCAATTTTGCTTAATATCTCAATTGCTATATTTTTTGCACTTTCATCACCTGTAATTGCAGTAGTAGAAGCTCCATATTTTGCCGCTATATTTGGCATAGCTCTTATATAACTCTTTGCTTTTATATATTTTTGAAGCTCAACTAAAGATTTACCTGCTAATATAGATATTAAAACCTCAGCCTCTCCTTTTATTCTCATAGAAACTTCTTGTAAGGCATAAGGTTTTACTGCAAGTATTACTATTTTTCCATTTATATCATATCCATCTATCAAACTATAATTACAATTAAACTCATTTGCTATTTTTTTTAATTTTTCTTCATTTCTTCCTACTATTTCAATATTTTTTATATTATTTTCATATAAACCATGAAGAATTGCTTTTGCCATCTCCCCATATCCAATTATACTAATTTTCATTTTCTTCTCCTAAAAAATCACCTATTTTCCTTGCAAGTGAATAATTATACTTATCTAAAATAGCTTGTCCAAAAATTTTATCTTCAGTATTAAAAATCAAAGGTGCTGCAAAATTTATAGTAGATTCCTCAAAAGGTTTTGCAGGAGTTAAAATATTTAAAACCATTACATTATTTTCATTCAAATTTAATTTTTCAGTAAATTCATCATCAAGCTCAAAACCATAATCATTTCTTATAAAAAATGGATCTATTAATGTAAAAGAGACATTTTTGCCTTCCAATTTATAAAAAGGTCCTTCTATATGAGATAATTCATACTCTTTTTCATTTTCAAATCCCAAAATTGGATAAACAACTTTATATTTCATCTAAATCCTTTAAAAATGCTTTTTATAATTATAGTATAATTACGCAAAAAAAGGATGTTTAGTGAAAGAATACAATCCTAAAGAATTTGAACAAAATACTTATAAAACATGGGAGAGAGAAGGATTTTTTGAAGTAGATTATTCTAAAGACAAAAATTTTTGTATTATGATGCCTCCACCTAATGTAACAGGAAGTTTGCATATTGGACATGCTCTAACTTTTACTCTTCAAGATATTATTGTTAGATACAAAAGAATGGATGGATATGCAACTCTTTGGCAACCAGGTACTGACCATGCCGGAATTGCCACTCAAAATGTAGTGGAAAAACAAATCTTAGCAGAAGGAAAAACAAAAGAAGAGCTTGGCCGCGTTGAATTTTTAAAAAGAGTATGGGAGTGGAAAGAGTTTAGCGGAGGAAAAATCACTACTCAATTAAGAAGACTTGGAGCAAGCCCTGCTTGGTCTAGAGAAAGATTTACAATGGATGAAGGTCTTCAAAGAGCTGTAAGAGTTGCTTTTAAAAAGCTTTATGATGAGGGATTAATTGTAAAAGGCAACTATATGGTTAACTGGTGTCCTAAAGATGGGGCACTTAGTGATATAGAAGTAGAATATGAAACACATGAAGGAAAACTTGTTTATATCAAATATCCAATCGTTGATAGTGATGAATATATTGTAGTAGCAACCACTAGACCTGAGACATATTTTGGAGATACTGCTGTTATGGTAAATCCTCAAGATGAAAGATATAAGCATTTAATTGGCAAAAAAGTAAAACTTCCTCTAATAAATAGAGAAATTCCAATCATTGCAGATGAATATGTTGATATGGAATTTGGTACAGGTGCTGTTAAAGTAACTCCTGCTCACGACCCAAACGACTATGAAGTAGGACTAAGACACAATTTAGAGCTTATTAAAGTATTTGATGAAAAAGGTATTTTAAACGAAAATGCAGGAGAATTTGCTGGAAGAGATAGACTTGAAGCTAGAGAAGATATTATTGAAAAATTACAAAATGAAGGATTTATAGAAAAAATAGAAGCACATACTCATCAAGTAGGACACTGTTATAGATGTAAAAGTGTGATTGAACCATATGTTTCAACTCAGTGGTTTTTGAAAAAAGAGATAGCAAAGCCAGCAATTGAAGCAGCAAATAAAGGTGAAGTTAAATTTCATCCACCTCAATGGAAAAACAATTATGATGCTTGGATGAGAGAACTTAGAGATTGGTGTATATCTAGACAGCTTTGGTGGGGACATCAAATTCCTGTTTATTATTGTGATAATTGTGGAAATGAGTGGGCAAGCGTAGAAGAACCAACTGAGTGTCCTAAATGCCATTCAACTAACTTTCATCAAGACCCAGATGTTCTTGATACTTGGTTTAGCTCAGCTCTTTGGCCATTCTCTACTCTTGGATGGGAAAATGGTGAATGGGGCAAAGGCATTAAATGGCAAGAAGAGGATTTAGAGAGATTTTATCCAAATAATTTATTAATTACTGGATTTGATATTCTATTTTTCTGGGTTGCAAGAATGATGATGATGGGAGTACATTTCTTAAAAGAAGTTCCATTTAAAGATGTATATCTTCACGCACTTGTAAGAGATGAACATGGTCAAAAAATGAGCAAATCTAAAGGAAATGTAATTGACCCGCTTGAGATGATTGAAAAATACTCAGCTGATGTTTTAAGATTTACTCTTGCAATCCTTGCAGTTCAAGGAAGAGATATAAAACTATCTGAAAATAAAATGATTGAGAGCAGAAACTTTACAAATAAATTATATAATGCAGCAAGATTTTTAAAAATGCATCAAGAAAACTTTAAAGACCTTAAAGATATTGAAATAAAAACAGAGCTTGGAAAATGGATGCTTTATAAATTCAATGAAGCTGTAAAAAATGTTAGACGTGAGCTTGATGAATATAGATTTAATGATGCAGCGATGACACTTTATAGATATTTATGGAATGATTTTTGTGATTGGGGGATTGAGCTTAGTAAAGTTAATAAAAAGAGCATTACTGAGCTTGGAAGTATCTTTAAAGAATCAATGAAACTGCTTCATCCTTTTATGCCATTTATTACAGAATTTTTATATCAAGAACTAAGCGAAAATAAAGATATTAAAACAAATACAATTATGCTAAAAGAGTATCCTAAAGCTAAAGAAGTAGAAAAACCAGCTGATTTTGATTTGATTATTGAAGCTATTGTGAGTCTTAGAAGAATTAAAGCATTGACTCAAAGCAACTTTAAAAAAGCATATGTTTTAGCAAATCTTCCTGAAATGGCAAAAGAATATATTAAAAAACTAGCAAAACTTGATGAGGTTGAATTTATCAATAAACCAATTGAAAATGCAATAAGAGATATAAGCGATAATCTAGAAACAATGGTAAGCAAAGAAGATATTGATATTGAACCTATCATAAAAAGACTTAATCAACAAAAAACAAAATTACAAAAAGAGATTGAAAAATTATCTAAAAAACTTGAGAATAAAAACTTCTTAGAACGTGCACCAAAAAATGTGGTAGAAAAAAATAAAAAAGAATTAAATGAGTTAAAAGAAAAATTTTCTAAAATAGAAGAAGAATTAAGGAAATTAAATGCCTAAAAAAATATTTTTTTTAATCCCCCTTATTTTCCTTGCCTGTGCTCATAAACCAAAACCAAATGAATTTAAAAATGAACTTTTAATTCATCAACAATTAAAAAAAGATATTCAAAGTATGTTTTTAGATAATGCAGATAATGATTTAATGAATCTAGAAGCAGAATTTCCAAGCTCTCCTTATATAAAAAGCGATTTATTAATTCTTTACTTAGCACACTTAAGAAATGAAGATTATATCCTTGCAAAATATTATATTAATCAATATGAAAAAAGATTTGCAAGTGCAGTTGAAATACCTTGGTGTGAATATCAAAAAATAAAAATTGATTTTTTATCTTATAAAAACGCTTATACAAATCAAAAAAAAATATTAGATTTAATGAAAGAATGCAAACAATATAAATTAACATATCCAAACTCAATTTTTTTACCAGAAGTAAACACAATTTATATGAAAGCATACTTGACAAATCAATATCTTAATGATAAAATATATAAACTTTATATGAAATTGCATAAACCTAAAGCGGCTAAATTATATAAAACAAAAATACCAAAAAATTCAAAACCTCCATATATTCCTTGGTATAAAAAATTATTTTATTGGTAAGGAGAGCTATGACACTTGAAAATTATGAAAAATTGCCTGCTGAAATTCCTGTAATTGTAGAAAAAGAGCTTATTTATCCATTTATGATAATCCCTATTTTTCTTGATAAAACAGAAGATATTTTAGCAGTTCAAAAAGCAATAAATGATCACTCACTTCTTTTTGTAAGTATAAGTGATGAAAAAGACACATATGGAACAATCGGAACAATTATAAGAAAAGTTACTTTACCAGAAGGTAAAGTAAAAATTCTTTTCCAAGGACTCTCAAGAGGTAAAATATTAGAAATTCTTGATAAAAATCCTACAATTGCTCTAGTTGATAAAGTAGAAAGTGAAAAAGGAAATGAAAAAGAGATTCAAGCTTTACTTGAAACATTAAAAGAGCATATAGCAACTTTAAGTGAGCTAAATCCTTTCTTCCCAAAAGACTTTATAAAGATAATTGATAGTAACTCAGACCCTGATAGAATAGTAGATATAATAGCTTCTTCACTTAAACTTCCAGTAGAAAAAGGTTATGAACTATTTAAAGAAACTGATTCAAAAGAAAGACTTATAAAACTTATTCATTTTATTTTAGAAGATATTGAAGCAATTAAGCTTAAAAATGAATTAAATAAAAAAGTAATGGAACAAGTACAAGAAGCAAATAGAGAACATCTTTTAAAACAACAATTAAAGCTCATCCAAAAAGAGCTTGGTATGACTAATGAACTTGAAGAAGAGATTAAAGAATATTACGAAAAACTTGAAAAATTGAAACCTTGTATGAGAGAGGATGCATATAAAGAAATAAAAAAACAAATAGACCGTCTCTCTAGAATGCATCCAGACTCTGCAGAAGCTACAACTACAATGAATTATATTGAATGGGCACTTGAAGTTCCATTTTGTAACTATGCTAAAGAAGAATTTTCTATAGATGAGCTTAAAGATAGGCTTGATAAAGACCATTACGGTCTTAAAAAAATAAAAGAAAGAATTATTGAATATTTTGCAGCAAAAGAACTTGCTAAAAAAAGAGGAGAAGAATTTAGCGGAGCTACTTTATGTTTTGTAGGACCTCCAGGAGTTGGTAAAACAAGCTTAGCCAATTCTATAGCAAAAGCTCTTGATAGAAATCTTGTGAGAATCGCTCTAGGTGGACTTGAAGATGTAAATGAACTTAGGGGTCATAGGAGAACATATATTGGTGCAATGCCAGGTAGAATTGCTCAAGGTCTAATAAACGCAAAAGAGATGAATCCTGTTATAGTTCTTGATGAAATAGACAAAATTTCTAGATATAGAGGAGACCCTACTGCTGTTTTACTTGAAATACTTGACCCTGAGCAAAATAAACATTTTAGAGACCTTTATTTAAATTTTGATTTGGATTTAAGTAAAGTTTTATTTATTGCTACAGCTAATAACCCAAGTACTATTCCAGCTCCTCTTAGAGATAGAATGGAGATGATTTTTCTTGGAAGTTATACGCCACAAGAGAAATTTCAAATTGCAAAAAGATATCTTATTCCACAAGAGATGAAAAAACACTCACTAAAACCAAGTGAAATAAATATTTCAGATGCAGCTTTAAGAGAAATAATTGATAAATATACAAAAGAAGCAGGTGTAAGAAACTTAAGAAGAGTAATTGCAAAAATTATGAGAAAAGCTGCAATTGAAATTTTAAAAGGTAAAAAAAGCGTAAGAGTTACACTTAAAAATCTTAAAGATTTTATTGATAAACCAATTTTTGATATTGAAACAATTGAGAAAAAAGATAAAATTGGCGTAGTAAATGGACTTGCATGGACTCCTGTTGGAGGAGATGTATTAAGAGTAGAAGCAGTTAAATATAGAGGAAAAGGTCAAGTAATTTTAACAGGTCAACTTGGTGATGTTATGAAAGAATCAGCTCATATAGCATTTACTCTAATTAAAGTTTTAATTGATAACAAAAAATTAAAAGTAAAAGAAAAATCAAGAGAACCAATTTATTACAAATATAATGTGCATATTCATGTCCCAGAAGGTGCTATACCAAAAGATGGACCAAGTGCAGGTATTACTATGGCTACTGCAATTGCTAGTATTTTTAGTGAAAAAAAAGTTCATGCAGATGTGGCAATGACAGGAGAAATTACTTTAAGTGGTGATGTTTTACCAATAGGTGGACTTAAAGAAAAACTTATAGCTGCATATAAAGCTAAAATAAAAAAAGTTTTAATTCCTTTTAAAAATTATCAAAAAGATTTAGACGATATTCCTGAAGAAGTAAAAGAAGGATTAGAGATAATCCCTGTAAAAAGAATAGAAGAAGTATTAGACCACGCATTATGTAAATAAAATGAAAAATATTTTGATTTTATTTATTCCTTTTTTACTTTTTGCAGATGTTAAAACAGAAATTATTAAATTTTATAAAAAGCATTATCCAAATATTGAAATACAAAATATAAAAATCATCCCATCTCCTCCAAAAAAATATAAAAAATTAACTTTTTTTCTCTCTCCTAAAAGAAGTTTTGGAAATATAAAAATTGATAATAAATTTTACTATGTAAAAATAAAAGCCTTAATACCTGTTTGCATTGCCACATCAATTATAAAAACAAATCAAACAATATTCAACAGATGCAAAATAAAAAAAATAAATTTTAGAAACTTCTACTCAAAACCAATAATAAAAATAACTCCAAATCTTGTAGCCTCTAAAATTATCTCTAAAAATTCAATAATAAATTCTTCAAATACAAAACCAAAACCTTTAGTATTTAAAAATTCAATCATTTCAGTTATAATTCAATCAAAAAATATTATAATCTCCGCTAGTGCAAAAGCACTTCAAGATGGATATAAAGGAGATGAAATAAATATTTTAATAAATAAAAAGATAAAAAAAGCATTAGTTATTCAAAAAGGATTAGTAAAAATACAATGAAAAAAATATTAGTTTGTATAAGTGGTGCAAGTGGAGCATCTCTTGGACTCAAACTTTATAATATGATTCCGAGTAATTATGAGAGATATTTAGTTGTTAGTAAAAATGCAAAAATAGTTTTAGAAAAAGAAGAAAATATTTTTCTAGATGACGATATATCAGCAGCTCCTGCTAGTGGAAGTTTTGGAATTGATATTACATTTATAGTCCCAACAAGTATGAATACTTTAGCAAAAATCGCTTTAGGAATAGCTGATAATTTAATAACACGCTCAGCCTTAGTAGCTATCAAAGAGAAAAAAAAATTAATTTTAGCTCCAAGAGAAATGCCATTTACTCAAATACATTTAAAATATATGTATGAATTATCAACATATCCAAATATTTATATAGCGCCTCCAATAATTGCTTATTATAATAATCCAAAAACATTAAATGATATTGAAATGTTTTTAATTGGAAAATGGTTTGATTTAGCAGGTATTAAAAATAATTTTTTCAAAAGGTGGGAATAGATGAAAAAGGCTATTTATCCAGGTACATTTGACCCTGTAACAAATGGACATATTGATATAATAAAAAGAGCTTGTAAAATTTTTGATAAAATAATTGTAGCAGTTGCTGATAATAAAGATAAAAAAACTATGTTTGAGTTAGAAAAAAGAGTAGAAATGATGAAAAAAGCAACTAAAAAATTTCCTAAAGTAGAAGTTAAATTTTTTAATTCTTTACTTGTAGAATTTGCAAAAAAAGAGAATACAAAAATAATAATAAGAGGTCTTAGAGCAGTAAGTGATTTTGAATATGAGCTTCAAATGGGATATGCAAATAAAAGTCTGGATGAAAGTATTGATACCATTTATCTTATGCCAAATTTAGATAATGCCTTTATCTCTTCAAGTGTAGTTAGAAGTATTCTTAAATATAATGGAGATGTATCTCATTTAGTTCCAAAAGAAATATTAGAGGATTTAAAATGTATATAGCAATTGAAGGAATAGATACAAGCGGAAAATCTACCCAAATTGAATTACTAAAAAAAGACTTTAAAAATGCTTTGTTTATAAAAGAGCCTGGTTTTACTAAATTTGGAAAAAAAATTAGAGAAATTATTTTTAACGATGAAATTAGTAAAAAAGCGGAACTTTTCTTATTTCTAGCAGATAGAAGTGAATTAATAGAAAAAGTAATAAAACCCAATCTAAATAAACTTATAATTAGTGATAGAAGTGTAATTAGTGGGATTGCTTATGGAATGGAATTTTTTGATTTTGATTTACTTGTAAATTTGAATCGTTTTGCAACTGATAGTATTTTCCCTCAGTTTGTAATAATATTAAAACTTGATAAAGAAACTTTAAAAAATAGATTATCAAAAAAAGAACACGATAATATAGAAAAAAGAGGAATAGATTATTTACTCAGAATTCAAGATAATTTAATCTCTACTTGTAATAGACTTGAAATTCCTTATCTACTTTTAGATGCTTCAAATTCTATTGAAGAGATAAATTTTAGAATAAAAAAGGTTATAAGTGAGTTTGTTAAGTAAAATAAAAAAAGATTTTTTAGCAGTAAAAAATAGAGACCCTGCATTTAAAAATAATATTGAACTTTTATACGCATATCCTGGTGTTTGGGCATTAGTAAATTATAGAATTGCAAATGCTATTTATAAAAAAGGCTTTAAAAGATTTGCAAGATTTATTATGGCCATTAATCAATTTATTACAAATATTGACATTCATCCAGGTGCTACTATAGGTGAAAATGTATTTATTGATCATGGGATAGGAGTTGTAATTGGAGAGACCACAATTATTGGCAATAATGTAACAATATATCAAGGTGTAACCCTTGGAGGAGTAAGTTTAAATCCTGGCAAAAGACATCCTACTATTGAAGATGATGTAACAATTGGGGCAGGAGCAAAAATCCTGGGAAATATTATAATTGGAAAAGGAAGCAAAATAGGTGCAAATTCAGTAGTGGTAAAAGATGTTCCTCCTTATTCCACAGTTGTAGGAATTCCTGGTAAAGTTATTAAAAGAAAAGATTTTACTCCTCTATCCCATAACAAACTTCCCGATATAGAAAAAGAGCTGTTTGAATATCTAATGGATAGAATAAAAGTTTTAGAAGAGGCTGTTATTAATCAAGATAAAAATATTATAGAAAAAGATGAAGAGATAGAAAAAAAATATAGAGAATATTTAGAGGCTCTTAAAAAAACTTAAAATTTATTCTCTTCTACATTTTTTAACATCTTATTTGCCATATCACTTACTTCATTTGCAATATTATCAACTTCATTTACAGCATCTTCCATTTTTTGTGTTTTGGAATTTACTTCTTCTATTTTTTGTGTTGCATTAGAAATTTCTTCTGTTTGTTTAATAATTGCTTCACCAATAGTAGAAATTGATTGTGTTAGAATATTAATATTTGCATCTATTTCACTTAAACTTTTTTGAGTTTTTTCAGCTAATTTTCTAACCTCATCAGCAACTACAGCAAATCCTCTACCATGCTCTCCTGCTCTTGCTGCTTCAATTGCTGCATTAAGAGCTAATAAATTTGTTTGGTCTGCAATCTCTTGAATTACATTAACTACACTTTTGATATCTTCTGATTGTTGCATAACTGTTGAAGTTTGATTTGAAATTTCAAATATTTTTTCATTAATATTTTGCATCATATTTGCAACTTCAGCAAGTTCTTTTGAAGCTTCAAGAGAGGCTTTATGTAATTCTGCCATTTTTTCTTTTAATATATTTGCACTTTCATTTAGTTTTTCTCCATTCTCCTTATTTGTTTGTAAAATATTTACAATTGTATCAAGAACAGAATTAATTGCTTTTTCTACTTTACCTATTGCATTTTCTATTCTTTTACTAAAATCTTTTTTCATAGCATAATCAAGAACAGTTACAGTCTTATTAACATCCTCTCCAATAATTTTTTCTAAAGCATCTTGCATTTCATTAAATATAATTCTTACTTTTTCTAAATCAGGATTTGCCGCTTTTTCTGTAACTCTTCCTTTTAATATACCTCTTTTCATTTTTTCTACTTCTCTAAATAACCCCTGTATCATCAAAGCATCTTGTTGTAAATTTTCTTCTATTTTTTCTATATTTTCATTAATAACTTTTGCCATTAATCCTATTTCATCTTTTGAATTTATATCTATTAATTTTGTTGAAGTTGTTTCTCTATTTAAAAATTTGAAAAATTCTAAAAGTCCATTTTTTAATTTTTCAATAGACATAGTCAAATTTTTTATAATTAAAATAGCCACCATAATAATCAAAATAATTACTACTATTACAATAACAGAAATTAATGCAACTTCTAATTTATATTTATTTTCTACATTTTTGATATCTAATAAAATTTTATTTCCTAATTTATCAAGATATTTTTTCATTTTATTAATTCTTTGAGTAGAAAAAGCTATCCATTTAGCAACTGAAATTTCTTGTAAAGAAACTAAGTTATTTGTAAGATTATGAAAAGCCATTATTGCTGGTTTATCATTAACTTTTAATATTTTATCAAGTTCTTTAATTGAGAGATTTTTATTTTTATATACTTCTTCTAATCCTTGATAATACTTATTGAATGTATTTTGAATAATATTTAATAATTTTAACTCTTTTGGAGATACTCCATATTTTTTATATTCATCTATAAGTTCTAAAAGTTGATTATATTCATTTATAGCGTTAATTCTATATTGTTCATTTTTTCTTAAAATATAATTTTTAAAATTATGAATAAATCCTCCATACCCTATTACACTCTTAATTTGAGATAAAATTTTCTCTTTTTTAGGAATAATTTGTAATTTATATCTTATTTTTTCAATTTTTGATTCTAAATCACCCAAATAAGATTTCAATGTTTTAAATCTTGATAACTTTCTTTTTTGAATCAAAATAGAACCATACCATGCAGTCAAAATATTATTTCTTAAATCATTTTTGGAAAGAATATATGAAACATAGGCTCTTTCTTTACCTGCTTCTTCAATAGCTTCTAATAAATCAAAATATTTTACTATACCATCCATTAAATCTTCATTTGGAGCATATTGTAAAATATGATATTTTGTTTTTAAAAATTGTTTATCTATACTTGAATAGTAATTAATTACATCCATCACATCTATTTTCAAATTATCTACTTTATTTCTAATTTCATTAATTCTTGAGTAAATTTCAAATGCTTTTTGATATCTCTCACCCACCCCTTCTTCTATTTTCCAAACATTAATTTTTTTAATATATGATTTTAAATCACTCATTTCTTTATCAACTATTCTTCTTTGCATCATTAATCTATTTTTAAACTTTTTGCCATCATTTGCAAGATAAGCTACACTATATCCTCTCTCTTTTTGAATAGCAGTCATAACATTTGAAGTTTTTTTAACAGTCAACTTCATCAAAATATCTAATTTTTTAATAGAATCATAATTATGATAAAGATTATTAAGTAAATATGCACTCAAAATTAAAATCAAAATAATTGGTAAAATTACTAAAAATAACAACTTCTGTTTTATAGTCATATTTTTAAACATACTTCTCCTTTTTATTTTTTTATATAATCGTCAAAATTAAAATTTTCTAAATAACTAATTGCTTCTTTTAAAGGAATAGGTTTTGAAAAATAGTATCCTTGTATAAAATCACACTCTAATTGCATTAATAACTTTAATTGTTCAAAGCTCTCTACCCCTTCTGCTACTACTTTTTTATCTAATGTATGAGCTAATGCAATAATTGCTTGAGTTATTTTTTTATCTTCTTGTGAAGTTAAAATATCTTTTATAAAAATTCTATCTATTTTAAGAGCAAAAACAGGTAATTTCTTTAAATATGCCAAAGATGAATATCCAGTTCCAAAATCATCTATTTCTATTTCTATTCCATTAGAATGTAATTTATAAATATCATAGATAAATAAATCTAAATTTTCCATTAATACTGATTCAGTAATTTCAATAATTAATCTATTAGCATCTAAATTTATTTTCTCAATTTCTTGAATTAAATCTTTAAAAAATCTTTTTTGTAATTGCTTCACTGAAACATTAATAGAAACTTTTACATTATGTGTATTTTGCAAAAATTGAGCTACTTTATTTAAAATAATACCTCCTACTTCATTAATAAGACCTGTCTCTTCAAGTATAGGAATAAAAACTCCAGGAGATACTAATCCTCTTTTTTTTGAATTCCATCTAAGAAGTGCTTCAAAAGAATAAATATTTTTATTTTTAATATCAATTATAGGTTGATAGAAAAGTTCAAATTCATCATTTTTTATAGCTTGCAATAATTCGCTTTCAATTTGTAATTTTTCAATAGATGTTTGTTTTATTTTTCTATTATAAGAAAGAAATCCTTTACCTTTTTTCTTTATACTTTTAAGCGCAGCTTCAGCTTTCATAAATAAAATCTCTTTATTATCTCCATCTTTTGGATAATAAGAAGCTCCTACACTTAAAGTAATTAAAACTTCTTGATTGTCAATATCAAAAACAAATTCAAAATTATTAAGCTTTTCTTTTAAAATTAAAAAAAGTTCTTCTTCATCTTTAATATTCATTAAAAAAAGAGCAAATTCATCACTTCCTACTCTTGCTATTAAATCATTATGTTTTATAATTGTTTTTAAAATTTTAGAAATTCTTAATAAAATTAAATCCCCTGCATAAAATCCTAAACTCTCATTAATTTTTTTAAATTTATTAATATCTATCAAAATTAAAAATCCTGTTTGATTCTTTTCATGAAGCATTTTTAAAACAGAATCAAGTTGCTCAAAAAAATATCTTCTATTTGGTAAATTAGTAATTACATCATAATATGCTAAATATTTAATATTTTCTTTATTTTTTAGCATTACTATAGCATAACCGATATCATGAGTTATTTGCTTTAAAATAGAAATAAATTGAGGGTCAAAATCTTTTTTATTTTTAAAATATCCTACTAATAAAGCTTTGATTTCTAAATGATTAATTAATGTGGCAATTGAGTATTCATCTTTAAAGATAGGAAAAGTAATTTTATATTCATATAATTTTTCATAGGAATTATCATTAAATTTTTCATTTTCAAAATAATCTCTAGTAGCTACAACATTTCTAAAATCTTTAATACTTTTAATTTTTAAATGTTTATTTTTCAAAAATTTCTCATAAGCACTATTCCCATAAGAATATTTTACAACTATTTCATCATTTTCTATCTCTCCAATATATACAAAATCAAAAATCCCCTCTTTTACTAAAATTTCACAAACAAATTTATATAAATCTTCAATATTTTGGACTCTTATAATCTCTTCATTGATTAAATTCAAAACTTTATATATTCTTAAAATAGATTTTAATTTTTTTTGAATTTTTTCTATTTCTTGAAGATTTTGAGTAATAATTCTATAAAATGTTTTATTATCTATTTTAATAATTTCAACTTTTGCTTTTATAGGAATGTATTTATCTTTTGCAATAGAGATATACAAAGAATCTTTTTTTAGTCCTTCAAGAGAAAAGATATTAAAAAAGTTTGATAAAGATTTTTTTATTATATTTTCTTTACTTTTACCAATCCATCTACTAAATGTTTTATTACAATTAACTATTCTTAAATCTTCATCAACAACAATAATTCCCTCTTCCAAAGAATCTATTAATGAATGTAAAATTTCTTCTAATTTTAATAAAAAAATTTTAAATTTCTCTCTTATAAGTCTTTTAGTATCTTTATCAAGTTTTAATTTTTTAAGCTCTTCATCAAATGCTTCTACAAAGGCTTTTAAAAAGTCGTTATTCATAATAACCTTTAATATCAAAATTTGAAAAATTATATTATAATTATTAAAAAAATTAAAGGTATATTAATGTTTAGTAAAAGAATTAATAAATTAAGTCCATCTCTTACAATAGCAATTTCTCAAAAAGCAAGAGAACTCAAAGCTCAAGGGAGAGATATTTTAGCTTTTAGTGCAGGAGAACCAGATTTTGATACTCCAGAGGTTATAAAATATGAAGCAATAAAAGCAATTACTGAAGGTTTTACTAAATATACAAATGTGGCAGGAATTCCAGAGCTTCTTGAAGCAATTCATATAAAATTAAAAAGAGATAATAATTTGGATTATGATTTAGATGAAATTATTGCAAGCAATGGAGCAAAACAAAGTCTTTTTAATATTTTTGCATGTTTAATTGATGAAGGAGATGAAGTAATAATCCCTGCTCCTTATTGGGTTACATATCCAGAACTTGTCAAATATCATGATGGAGTACCTATAATTGTAGAAACTACAGAAGAAACAAACTTTAAATTAACTCCTGAAATGTTAAAAAAAGCAATAACTCCTAAAACAAAAGCGCTTATTCTTACAACTCCATCTAATCCAACAGGCGCTGTTTATTCAAAAGAAGAATTAAAAGCTCTTTCAGAAGTTTTAAAAGATACTGATATATGGGTTATAAGTGATGAAATGTATGAAAAATTAATTTTTGAAGGAGAATTTACATCTGTAGCAAGTATTAATGAAGATATGCTAAATAGAACAATTACAGTAAACGGATTATCTAAATCTCATGCAATGACAGGATGGAGATTTGGATATTGTGCTAGTAAAAATAAAGAGTTAGTTAAAAATATGATAAAACTTCAATCTCAAAGCACATCAAATATAAATACTATCACTCAAAAAGCAGCAATTCCAGCACTTCTTGGAAAAGCTGATAAAGATGTGGAAGAGATGAGAAAAGAATTTAAAAGAAGAAGAGATTTTGTATATGAAGCATTTAATTCAATAAAAGGTCTTAGTGCAGCAAAACCACAAGGTGCTTTTTATATTTTTGTAAATCATAAAAATATAACAAAAGATTCAATGGCTTTCGCATTAGATTTATTAGAAGAAAAAGGTGTAGCTGTAGTACCGGGAATTGGATTTGGAAGTGAGGGTTATTTTAGATTTTCTTTTGCAACCGATTTTGAAACAATAAATAGAGGTATCAAAAGAATAGAAGAATTTGTAAAAGAGTTACTATGATAAGGCATGTAGTTATTTTAAAACTTGATGAAAAAGCAAATTTAGAAAAAATAAAAAAAGAAATTTTAAATTTAAAAAATGAAATTAAAGAAATTATTCATATAGAAGTAGGAATAGATATAAAATTTGATCCTACTTCAAGTGATTTATGTATTATTGCTGATTTTAACGATATTAAAGATTTAGAAATTTATGCAAATCATCCAAAACATTTAGAAGTAATAAAAAATAGTATCAAACCATTTTTAATAGAAAGGCGAGTAGTAGATTACAATGCGTAAAAAATCAAAAGTAACAGACATTATTTTATTTGTATTAATTATTGTTGTTGCAACACTTGTAGGAATAAGTGCTTATTTTCATTTTAATGTAAAAAAAAGAATTTATGAAGATTCTTATTTTATAAATGAATTAGGTCTTATAAGAGGTGGAATACAAAGATATGCAAAATTTAAAGTAGCTAATATCAATAAAGAAAATATTATAACCGAAATAGAATCTAGACTTAAAGATATTAAATTTTATTTAAATAAACATAAAAAATGTGCTCCTAAATTTTATAGTAACGCATTAAAACTAATCAAACTTATACAAAATAATATATATAAACTAGAAAATGCAAAAAATAAAAAAACAATTATTGCAATTTCAGAACAATTATGGATTCAAACAAATATTTTAGTAGGAAATGCTCTTAATTATCATAAAGAAAAATTTTATAAAATACTTAAAACTTTTAATCTTATTATTTATTTATCAATAATATTTTTAATTTTTATTATTTACTTTGTTTATATAAAAATAAAAAAAGGTATAGAAATTGAATCTATTACAGATAAACTAACAGGCTTATTTAACAGAATGTATTTTGATGTAATTTTCAATTATTTCATAGAAAAATATAAAAGAAATAAAACTCCTTTTAGTATGTTAATAATTGATATTGATAATTTTAAAAAGATTAATGATACTTATGGACATCAAAAAGGTGATGAAATTTTAGAAAATATAGGAGAAATAATAAAAACAACAATTAGAAAAACAGATTTTGCGTTTAGATATGGAGGAGAAGAATTTGTAATTATTTTTCCAGATACAAATATTGAAACAGCATATAAAGTAGCACAAAGACTTTTAAACAATATTTCATCTCAAATAAAATTAGATTCAAAACCTGTAACAATAAGTGGAGGTATTGGAGAATATAAAGGAGAAAATCCTAGAGATTTTTTTGAAAAAATAGATGAAGCTTTATATTTTGCAAAAAGAAATGGTAAAAATCAAATTTTAAAAGTTTAAACTTTTTCTCTTTTTAATTCCCTAAAAACATAAATACTTGCTATAATAATCACTCCTCCAAGTAAAACTAAACTTCCAAATACAGCTTCTTTATGAGCTTTTTCACCTGTTCCAAATAGATATCCCACCATCAGCATAAATCCTACCCATATTAAATTTGCACTAAATGTAAGAGGTATAAACCAACGAAGAGGCATATGAGAAAGTCCTGCTGGGATAGAGATATATTGTCCAAGACCTGGCGTTAAAGGAGCTAAAAATGCCGAAATTTTCCCATGCTCAGCCCAAAATTTATTTACTTTTTTAATTACTGGTTTATCTTTTAAAAATTTATTTACTAAAAATTTAGCTAAAAAATAATTAATCAAAGCTCCTGTTAAAGAACCTAAAGCTCCACAAATCCATAAAAGCAATAAACTTTTCTCTCCCTTAGCAGCCAAATATCCAGCAGGTAATAAAACAAGTTCACTTGGAACAGGTATAAAGGTACCTACCATCACCATATAAAGATAAACTCCAAAATATCCTATAGAATCCACAAAATGAATTAACATCTCAAGTAAATGATGAAACATAACAATCCTTATATATCAAATTCTGCAATTACTGGAACATGGTCTGAAGGTGTTGGTTTTCTTTTTCTTCTAATAGATGTTAAAATTTCTACATCTTTAAATTTTTCAAAAAGAGGCTTAGTAACTAAAATATAATCAAGTCTTAAACCTTCATTTTTATAAACAGCTGCACCTCTGTAATCATAAAATGTAAATACTTTTTCATTTTTAAATTTTTCTCTAATTATATCAATAAAACCAATTTCAAGAAATTTAGATAAAATTGCTCTCTCTTCTGGTAAGTGAGTAACTTCTCCTTCCCAAATTTCTTCATCCCATACATCAAGTTCTGTATGAGAAATATTAAAATCCCCACAAATTAAAACTTTTTCATTTTCTAAATCAAATCTTTTTAGATATTCAAACAACTTATCATAAAAATATATTTTATACTCAAACCTTTCTCCATAATTATCTCCAAGAGGAGCATAAATATTTATAATATGAATTTCATTAATTAAAGTATAAATAAATCTTGCTTCACTAAGTTCTCCATCAAATCCTTTTTGATATTTTTCAATTGGATACTTTGAACATGTAGCAACTCCATTTAATCTTTTTTGACCATGAACAATACACTCAAAATCACTATCAATCAAAGGAAAATCTTTATTTTCAACTTTTATCTCTTGCATACACAAAACATCAATATCATATTCTTTAACTAAATTTTGAACAATTTCTAACCTACTTCTTATTGAATTTACATTAAATGTACATACTCTCATCATATCCCCATTTTACCAGGATTAAGGATTCCATTTGGGTCAAAAGCCTCTTTTATTCTTTTAAACAAATTAAGCTCAGCTTCGCTAAACGCAATTTTCATAAATGGAGCTTTGCTAAGCCCTATTCCATGCTCTCCACTTAATGTTCCTCCCATATCAACAACTAATTTGAAAATCTCTTCTACTGCTTTATAACCTTTTTCAATCTCTTCAGGGTTATTTCCATCTACCATTACATTTACATGTATATTTCCATCACCTGCATGTCCAAAGCAAGGCACTACAAGTCCATATTTTTCGCCAATTTTATTAATTTCTCTAAGAGCATCTGGTAATTTACTTCTAGGAACTGAAATATCTTCATTGATTTTTTTACTTCCATAAATAGTAATTGATTGGCTAGCATTTCTTCTTGCAAACCAAATCTCTTTAGATTTTTCTTCATCTGCAGTTGCAACAAACTCTTTACATCCATTCTCTTTAAAAGATTTTTCTAAAATCCCAAGCTGATAATCAATCTCTTCTTCTACATTTCCATCAACATCACCTATTAATAAAGCCCCAGCCCAATCAGGTAAATTAACTCCTAATTTTTCTTTTAAAGCTTTCACAACTAAAGAATCCATAAACTCCATTGCAACAGGCATAGCGCCACTTGCAAGAGATTTATAAACTGCATTCATAGCATCTTCAACATTTTCAAAAATACCCATATATGTTTTTTTAAGCTTTGGTTTTGGAAGAAGTTTTAGAGTAATTTCAGTAATAACAGCTAAAGTCCCTTCACTTGCTATCAAAATCCCAGCTACATTATATCCTGCTACATCTTTAATTGTTCTTTTTCCAGCTCTAATTATGTCTCCATTTGGAAGCACAGCTCTTAAACTCATTACATAATCTTTTGTAAGCCCATATTTTGCTGCTCTCATACCTCCTGCATTTTCTGCTACATTTCCACCTATTGTAGAATAATCCATACTAGCAGGATCTGGTGGATAAAAAAGCCCTCTTTTTTCTACTTCTTTTTGAAGATAAGCATTAACAACACCTGGTTGAACTACTGCAACCATATCTTTTTCATCAATTTCAAGAATTTTATTCATGTATTTTTCAACTGCTAATACTATTCCACCATTTACAGGCAATGCTCCTCCTGTAAATCCACTCCCAGCTCCTCTTGGGATTATTGCAATTTTATTATCATTACAATATTTTAAAATCTTACTAACTTCTTCTTCATTTTCTGGAAAAACTACTGCATCAGGATAAAAATGTTCTTTTGTTGCATCATAAGAGTATGCTCTTAGATGAATTTTATCTGTTTTAATATCATTTTCACCTACTATTTTTTTTAAAGCCTCTATATGCTTATTATCAATCATTAAGACCCCTTAACATTTTTTTATAATAATTTATTATATTTTTTGCTTTTAAATGAAAATTATAAGATGAATAAAATGGTATTTTGAACTTTTTATTTAATTTGAAACTCTCTTTACCTATTACATAAAAACTAAATGAATCTACATAATAAATTTTATCTCCTAAAGCAAATATATAAAGCCCTATATTCAATTTTCTGGCAAAATTAATAAAATCAGATCTTTTTGGTAAATCTTTTAAAAAAGCTGCAAAAACATCCACTGGTATAATGGTAAAATCTTTAAATCTATTTTTTAATCTTAAATAATCAGCTTGATTTGGAGCAATTATCATTATTCTACCATAATCTTTTCCAAAAATTACTTTATCTCCTTTTTTAGGATAAACAAGAGGCAATGCAAATGCCTCATTTTTCAAATCACTATAAGCATAAAGTTTTGCATAATCCCCAAATGATATAGCTCTTGCACAAATTATATTTTCATTTTCATACGGACACAAAACTATTCCGCTAACACCTTTTTGAATATTTTTATTTAATCCGATATTTAATCCATTTACTGAAGTTATATTTGCTATATACGCAGCATTTGCAAATATTGCAAATAATAAGACAAAAATTATCCTCATTAATTTCCTTTTTTGATACAATTATATCAAAAAGGCATTAAATGAAAGTAGATATTTTAGTAATTGGAAGTGGAATAGCCGGTATGATGGCAGCTATTGAAGCAAAAGAGCTTGGAAGCAATGTAGCAATTGTAATGAAAAAATCTCCTCTTGCAAATAACTCTTTTATGGCAAAAGGCGGAATAAATGCAGCACTTAACAATATGGGAGATGGAGATTCTATTGAACATCATATAGAAGATACTTTAAAATCAGGAGTTGGACTAGCAGAAGAAGAGGCTGTTAGAATTTTTTGTGAACAAGCTCCTCAAGTAGTAAGAGAACTTCATAGACACTTTAAAGTACCTTTTACTACTCTACCTGATGGAAGACTCGCTCAAAGACCATTTGGTGGAACAAAATATAAAAGAACATGCTATGCAGCAGATGCTACAGGACCTGCTATAATGAAAGCATTAAATAAAGCTCTTAAAGAATTAAACATAACTACTATCAAAAATCATTTTGCTCTAAATTTATTAGTAAATGATGAAAAAATAGCTGGAGCAACATTTTTAGATGAGACTACACAAGAAATAAAATTTATCCAAGCAAAATCCGTTATAGTAGCAACAGGAGGATATGCAGGACTTTATAAAGGTTATACGACAAATGTTTCGGATGCTACAGGTGATGGTATAGCAATGGGACTTAGAGTAGGCTTAGAAGGTATGGATATGGAATTTGTACAATTTCATCCAACAGGCCTGAAAGGAAGTAATTTTTTAATATCAGAAGCTGCTAGAGCAGAAGGCGGAAGACTTATAAATAGTGATGGAAAAGAATTTGTTGATGAACTTAATACAAGAGATTTTGTAGCAAGAGCTATTTTGAAGCAAATACAAAAAGGAAAAGAAGTATATCTTGATTTGACTGATATTCCAGAAGAGATAATAAATACAAAACTTATAAATCTTAAAAAAAGGGTAAAATCTCTAAAAGGAATAGATATTACAAAAGAACCAATTCCAATTAATCCTTTAGCACATTATACAATGGGAGGTATTAAAACAGATACTTATGGCAAAACTGACATTGAAGGACTTTTTTATGCCGGAGAAGCAGGAAACAATGGAGTAAATGGAGCTAATAGACTTGGTGGGAACTCTTTAAGTGAAGGTGCGGTATTTGGAAAAATAGCAGGTTATCAAGCGGTAAAATATTCACATAGAAATAAAGAATTTATAGATATTAAAGATGAAGATATTGAAAAAGATAAAGAATTAATAGAAAAATTAAAAAATACCAAAATAAACGCAAAAGAGATAAAACATCAACTTGGCGAAATACTCTATCAAAAAGTAGGAATTATTAGAAATGGATACACTCTTAAAAAAGCTTTAAATAAAATAAATACTCTCAAAAAACTTGACATAAACGATGAAGATTCAAGCCTTATAGAAAAACTTGAAGCATTAAATGGACTTGATATTGCACAAGCAGTTACAAAAGCAGCTCTTGATAGAGAAGAAAGCAGAGGAGCTCATTTTAGGTTGGATTATCCTGAAAGCGACCATGCCTTCTTGCATCATACATTTACAAAAATTAACTAAAATTCTCTACATATTCTCTTAATGCCTCTTTTGGCATAGGTTTTGCAAAATAAAAACCTTGAATATAATCAACTCCAGCCTCTTTAAGATATGCTACAGTTTCTTTATCTTCTACTCCTTCGGCTATTGTTTTTTTATGAAGGGCTTTTGCCATAGAAATAATTGCATTTACTATATTTTTATCTTCTTCATCATCCAAAACATCCTTTATAAAAGACCTATCAATTTTTAACGCACTAACAGGCAATTTTCTAAGATATGAAAGTGAAGAATAACCTGTTCCAAAATCATCAATTTCTATTTTAATACCTTCATTTTTTAAAAGTTCAATCTGAGGTAAAATAACATCAATATTCTCCATTAAAACAGATTCTGTTATTTCCACTATTATTTTATCTTTTTTAACATTATATTCTTCTATTTTTTTAATAAGTTTTAATGCCAAATTTTGACTTAAAAGTTGAATTACTGATACATTCATAGAAAAAGTAAAAACCAAATTTTTATCTTCAAACTCTTTTGCATCTTTTAAGACATTTTCAATAATTACATCTCCAACTTCATTAATAAGTCCACTCTCTTCTAAGATAGGAATAAATTTTCCAGGTGGCACAAGTCCTCTTTTTTTAGAATTCCATCTAAGAAGTGCTTCTACCCCCCATACTTTATTATTTTTTATATCAATAATTGGCTGATAATGCATTACAAATTCATTCTTACCAATAGCTTCTTTAAGTTCTTTTTCAATATCCAAATAATCTTTTGGAAGCAAAGTTAAATTTTTATTAGCATATGCTATACCTTTACCTCCTCTTTTTTTAACATTTCTTAAAGATTCTTCTGCTAAAATTATTAAATCTTCTTCTTTCAAAGCATCATCTGGATAAAATGCAACTCCAACACTAATTGGTAAATATACTCCGCTTCCATTTATTTGAACAATATCATCATTAAAACTTAAAATTTTTTCTAAATTTTTAAAAATATTCTCTTTATTTCCTTTTAAAATAACTCCAAATTCATCACTTCCAATTCTTGCTAAAAATCCAAATTTCAAATTTTGTTTTAAAAATTCAACCAACTTTTTAATAGCTTTATCCCCAGCCCAAAATCCCAAAACTTCATTTACTTTTTTTAATTTATCAATATCTATAACTACAATAGCAAAAGGTGTTTTTTCTTTTATAAGCTGTTTAACCTCTTTTATAAAAATCTCTCTTTTTGGAAGAAGCGTTAATGTATCAGTTGAAATAATTAAATTTGCTTTTTCTTTTATGAAAATATCTGTAATTGCTACATTTATCTTATAAATTATCTCTTTTAAATAAATCAGTTCTTCATCATTAAAATTTAAATTATCTTCACTATAAAAAAGTGTAGCATAAGCTATTTCATTTTCATGTTTAAATTCCCATTTTTTATATATTGGAAAAATTAAAGATTTTTTATATTTTTTATCTCTAAACTCAATTTCATCAATAATAACTTCTTGACCTTTTATAAGCAAATCCAAAATACCTTTAAAATAATTAAAATCAAAACTCTGTTTTTTAAATTCTATATCAATCTTCTTTTCTTCCAATGTAACTACAGGAACTATCTCCTTTAAATCCAAATCAATTTTTCCAACCCACCCAAAATCAAAAAGTTTTGATTCAATAAAAATTCTTAAAATCTCTTTCATCAAACTTTCAAAATCTTTAATTCTCACAATTACATTTGAAACTTCTTCATCTATTACGCTCAGTTTATAAGCAATAGAATTTACTTCCTTTTGTCTTATTGATACTACATAAAATTTTTTATTATCTATATGTATCTCTTCAGCTTTTAAATCTACTAAAATCTCTTTATTATTTAAATTTATATAAATTTTTGATTTTTGATTGTAATGTCTATTTTCTGCTTTTTGTAAAAATTTATCTATTACATCTTTAAATTCTGGCTTAAATAATTCATAAAAATATTTTCCTACTATTAATTTTGGTTCAATATTAAAATTATTTTTTATAATCTCATTTGCTTCAACAATTTTTTTATTTTCATCAAGTAAAATAATTCCTTCTCTTAATTCATAAAGTTTTACACATTTTGTAATTAAATCAGTAGTTAATTTTTGAATTTCCAATAATTTATTTTTATCACTAATTAAGATACCAACTTTTGATAAAAAATCATTTACAACATTTTCCATTATAAGTCCTTTTTTTAATTATAATTTAAAACAAATTTCTTTGCTTAAAATCAAAAATTAAGCATTCCTTCTTGTTTAACAATTAAATTCTCAATTTCTTGAGGTTTTTCTAAATAATATCCTTGTGACAAATCAATTCCTATCTCTTTTAAAATTTTATATACCTCTTCATTTTCTACAAATTCTGCAATAACTCTTAAACTCATCTCTTTTCCAAGTACAGAAATTATTTTAGCTACTTTTTTTAAATATTTATCTTTATCTATATTTTGAATTAAAGTTCCATCTATTTTTAAAAATTTTATAACTCTATCTCTTGTTAAATCTACTACCGTTTTTAAAGAAGAATATCCACTTCCAAAATCGTCTATTGCAAAAGTAATATTATATTTTTTATGTAAATTCTCTACTAAATTTAAATTTTCTATCATTTTTTGCTCTGTTAATTCTAAAACAATATTGATTTTTTGAATAATTTTTTCAAACTTTTGAATATATTTTTCATTAAGCAAAGAGATGAAACTAACATTTACAAAAATTGTATCAGTTAATTGTTTTATTAAATGTAATTTCTCTTCAATCTTTTCCAAAACTATTAAATCAAGTTCTGTAATTTTACCCATTTCATAAACTTTATCTATAAAAATACCAGCACTTATTAATTTATCTTCTTCTTTTATTCTTACTAGTGTTTCAAAAAACTCATATTTATCTGTAAGCGTATTTATTATTGGCTGGAAAACTACATCTAATTCTTTATTTCTCAATTTACGTTCTATATAATTAAAGTCATATTTTTGATTTAACCATTTACGAATTTCTTCTATTTGAGAATCTTCAAATATAAAACATAATTTTTTATTTTCTTTTTTTGTTTTCTCTTTTAAATAAAGTAAAACTTTAACTATGTCATCAGAGGATAAACATAAATCATCTTTTTTCATCTTTAATGACGCTATTACATAATCTAATTTTATTTTTAAATCTTCTATACTTATTTCCTCTTTAAGAAGAAGTTCAATTCCATAAATTAAATTTTTATACTCTTCCTCAGAAATATCACTTGCATAAAGATAAAAATTTGCAGTAATTCCTCTTATAAAAAAACATTTGCTTTGTTTTGGTAATAAATATTTTTTTAATTTTTGCTCAATTATATTTATAGCTTTTGTAATATTATCTTTACCATAAATTTTATTTAATGATTTTAAATTTTTAAAATCTATTAAACTTACAAAATAATTTTTTTGTTCATTTACCAATGTCAAAAAATTAAAAAAAGCTCTTTCTAAATCAGAATATGCAATAAAATAGAGTTCATTTATTGTTGCAATAAATTTTAAACTTTGCTCTTTAAATTCTTTAAAAACAAGATATGCTTGAACATACTCTTTTTTTAAGTATAAAAGATAAAAAGAATTTGCACTTTTATGAAGAAGTTCATGCAAATCATGAAGATAAGAACACTTATTCATATCAATACATACCATCAAACTTTCAGGGTAATTCAAAATTTTATTGAATTTACATTTTTTTGCATTGACTAAAGGAAATAAATTTAAATTATCATTTTCTAAAGCATTTATTATTTTATTTAACCATTCTATATGAGTTTTATACATTAAATATTTCTTAAAAGGAGAATCTTTCAAATCTTGTAAAATATGAATATCTTTTTTTATATAAATTTTTGCAAGCAAATTATTAAACAAATCAAATTTTTTGCCAAATTCTAAAATTTCTTCTTTTGAAATATCATACATATTAAGATAAGTTAAAATTTTGACTTTCAAACTAGACATACATTTATAAATTACTGGGTATGCCACATCAATTCTTCCATAAAATTCTAAAAGCTTCTCTTCTGTTATTTTATTTTGTTCTATCTCTTCAATATACTCTTTTGCCAATAAATGTTGAATTTCAAAAAGTTTATCAAGAGTAAAATCAGAATTAATAAATTGATGTATTAAGGCATCTTTTTTTAGCTCTTCATGTAACTCATCTACAATTTTATCTATATTTTTTTTAATTATTTCTAAATAATTCATTACATAGCCTTTAGATTAAACAAATATTAAACTTATTATATAATAAAAAAGAAAAAGAATTAAGATTTTTTAAGAAGTCTAGATAAAATTCCTTGAAGTTTAAGCCAAGATTTGTGAGGCATAAGAGGAAATCCGCTATAAACACCAGGCTCTTTAATTGATTTAGTAACTCCTCCTCTTGCGGCAATTGTGGTAAATGGAGCAATTTCTAAATGCCCTGCTGTTGCACTTTGACCACCCATAACTACATTTCTTCCAAGTTTTGTTGAACCAGAAAGACCTACTTGTGAAACTAAAATAGAATATTCCCCTATTTCACAATTATGACCGATTTGAACAAGATTATCAATAATTGAGCCTTTTTTAATTCTAGTTTCCCCAAAAACAGCCCTATCTATTGTAGTATTTGCTCCGATTTCTACATCATCTTCTATTACGACTTTTCCTAAATGATAAATTTTAATATGTCTTCCTTCTTTATCATGAGCATATCCAAATCCATCACTGCCTATCACACTTCCGGCATGTATTTTTACGTTTTTACCAATTTTAGTATCCCGATAAATTGTAACATTTGGATAAATTACACTTCCTTCATCAATCTCAACATAAGGTCCTATTACTGCATTTGGCATAATTTCAACATTTGCACCAATTTTTGCACCCTTTCCAATAACAACACTTGGATGAACTTTTGCAGTAGTATTAATTTGATAACCTCCATCTTCCCAAGGAGAAGAGACAAAAAGTTTTGTAAGAAGTGCAAGTTTTAAATAAGGCTCATCTGTAATAAGAGGAATCACTCCATCGGGAAGTTTGTCTTTATCTTCCTCTCTTATTAAAACTGCCCCAGCTTTTGTGTCTTTTAGATATTTTTCATATTTTTTATTCTCTAAAAAACTAATTTCATCTTCTTTTGCATCACTTAAAGTATTAATACCTTTTATTTTTTTATCAATATCAGGACACTCTATATTCAGATATTGACAAATCTCTTTTAAACTAAATTCTTTTTTTTCTATTTTTGTTTTACATTTTTGCATTTATTTACCTTTCAATTACGCTAACCCCACTTCTTACAATTTCTAAATTTTTATATTTAGCCATCATTGCTTTTAAAAAATTATCAATTCTATCAGGTCTATCTACTACGCTTACTACCACATGTTTATCATTTACATTGCTTATTTTTCCATTATAACATCTAGCAATAGCATCAATATCAGCTAAATTGTTTTTTACTTCTTTTAGCGGGAATTTAATCATAGCCATCTCTTTTTGAATAAAATCATCACTTTCTATTACTTTATAAACAGGAATTAATTTATAAAGTTGCTTTACAATTTGTTCAAAAATTTTAGGATCACCCTCACTCATTATTGTCATTCTACTAAATTCGCTATTTGGAATAGGAGCAACTGTGAGAGAAGTTATATTATACCCTCTTGCCGCAAACATATTTACAACTCTTGCCAATACTCCATGTTCGTTTTCAACTATTACTGAAATCACTCTTTTCATTTGTCTTCCTTAAATACAAGCATATTTTTAAGTGGGCTATTTGGCGGCACCATTGGTAAAACATCTTCTCTTCTATCTACTTGAACATCTATAAAAGCTACTCTTTTTGCTTCAAGTGCATCTTTTAAAGCTTCTTCAAACTCTTCTTTTTTACTAACTCTATATCCCACTGCTCCCATACTCTCAGCAAGCTTTACAAAATCAGGCTGAACATCACTTAAATCAGTCTCACTTAGCCTATCTTCATAAAACATAGTTTGCCATTGTCTTACCATTCCAAGATAGTTATTGTTTAAAATAATATTTATTACAGGCAAATTATATTTATACCCTACAAGTGTCTCTTGAATATTCATCATAATACTACCATCACCTGTAAAATTAATTACTACTCTATCTTTCATTCCTTCTTTTGCTCCAAGCGCCGCTGGAAAACCAAATCCCATCGTTCCAAGTCCACCACTTGTAATAAGTTGTCTTGGATATGTAAAAGGATAAAATTGAGCTGCCCACATCTGATGCTGACCAACATCAGTAGAAATTATTGCATCCTCAGGTGCAATTTCGCCTGTTTTTTGAATAACCCACTGAGGTTTTATTACTTCATTACTATCTTTATATTTTAGAGGATAAAGTTCTTGATATCTATTTAAAATATCTCTCCACTCTTTATACCTTTCAGTATCAATTCCATCAAAAAGTAAAGGCATCATCTCTTCAAGTACAAGTTTTACATCTCCAACAATTGGATATTTAGTCTCTACTACTTTTCCAATTTGACTTGGGTCTATATCAATATGAACAATATCGGCATTTTTTGCAAATTCATCTATTTTTCCTGTTACTCTATCATCAAATCTAGCACCAAGTGAAATTATAAGGTCTGCATCATTCATAGCCATATTTGCTGCAAATGTTCCATGCATTCCTACCATTCCAAGAAGATATGGGCAATCATATCTTAAAACTCCTCTTGCCATAAGGGTTTCTACTGAAGGAATTTTAGTAAATTTTACTATTTCTCTTATAATATCACTTGCTCCACTTAATACACTTCCACCACCTATATAAAAAACAGGTCTTTTAGCTTTTTTAATAGCTTCTACTGCCCTTTTTATAGCTCTTTTATTTCCTTTGTATGTTGGTTTATAAGTTTTAAGTTCTATTTTTTCTGGATATTCAAATTTTGTACTTGCTACAGTCACATCTTTTGGAATATCTATATGCACTGGTCCTGGTCTGCCTGACTTTGCTAAATAAAAAGCTTCTTTAATTATAAAAGCCAAATCTTTTACATCTTTTACTAAAAAATTATGTTTTGTAATAGGTCTTGTTACTCCTACCGCATCAACTTCTTGAAATGCATCAGTCCCAATTGCAGTAGTAGGAACTTGCCCAGAAATAACAACTAAAGGAATTGAATCCGTATAAGCTGTAGCAATTCCTGTTACTGCATTTGTAAGACCTGGCCCACTTGTAACAAAAGCTACTCCAACTTTTCCTGTAGCCCTTGCATATCCATCTGCCATATGAACGGCACCCTGTTCATGTTTAGCTAAAATATGCTTAAATTTATCCTGTTTATAAAGCTCATCATAAACATTCATAATAGCCCCACCAGGATAACCAAAAACAACCTCAACATTTTCTTTAATCAAACTCTCTATTACAATCCTAGCTCCAGTCATTTTCATACATAGCCTTTTTGCGAATTATATCAAACTTTTTTTTCTTTACATCCACTAATAGCTGCACCTTCTCTTACTCCATCATCACATACTACACACTCTTCATATTTTGTAAGTTTAAAAATTTCTTTAAAAATATAAATTCCTGTAAAAATCAAATCTCCTCTTCCAACTCCCACTAATTCTTCTCTTTTTTTCATCTCCATTTTCATCAATTTATCAAGCCAATAATCAAGGTCTTTAATATTTACTTTTGTACAATTTACAATTTCTGGATTATATGTATAATAATTTAATCCATGTTTAAGCGCAGCAATTGAAGTAGGAGTTCCACTACTTGCTGCAAATATTTTTGGTTTTTTGTATGCATTAAAAGCAAAATCAATAAAACTTTTGAATTTTTTTGCCTCTTTTTTTATAGCAAATTTAATAGCTTCAGGCGTTTTGTATTTTTGAGTAAAAGTAACTATCCCTATTGGAAAACTTTCAGAAACAACCACTTCTTTATGTTTTAAAATAAGCTCCGTACTTCCTCCCCCTATATCTACCAAAAAGAAACTTTTTGCATCAATTTCACATTTTTTCTCTAAACAATTCTCCACTGCAAAAGCAGTAAAACTTGCCTCTTCTTCTGGAGAAATTATTTTAAATTCTACTCCTGTTGCTTCTTTTATTTTTTTTATAACTTCTTCACTATTTTTTGCACGTCTAAGAGCTTCAGTAGCTACTGCTACTATTTTATCATTAAAATCAATTTTTTCTTTTGCTTCATTTATAGCATCAATTATTCTTTTAACAGCCTCTTCAGAGATTAATCCTGTTTGTACCAGTTTATCTGCAGTTCTTACAATTTTTTCATATTCAGCTATTTTTTTCCCACTTTCACAATCAATTTTTACTATTCTTATAGTATTACTGCCAAGATCTATTCCTATCATTATTCCCTCACTTGTCCATTTCCATAAATTTTATATTTATAAGTTGTCAAATCATCAATTCCCATAGGTCCTCTTGCATGAAGTTTATTTGTAGAAATTCCAACCTCAGCTCCAAAACCAAATACTCCTCCATCAGTAAATCTAGTAGAAGCATTTACATATACACATGCACTATCTACTCTATTTAAAAATTCTTCTGCTACTGAATAATTTTCAGTAACAATAGCATCACTATGCCCGCTTCCATATTTTTCAATATGTTCTATTGCATCTTCTAAATTATCTACTACTCTAATTGATAAAATCTTATCAAGATATTCTGTATGCCAATCTTCTTCACTTGCTTTTTTTATATCAATATACTCAAGCGTAATTTCACATCCTCTAAGTTCTACTTCATTTTTTTCCATCTCCTCTTTAATTTTTGGTAAAAATTCTCCTGCAATAGCTCTATCAACAAGTAAAGTCTCCATAGCATTACAAACACCTGGTCTTTGAATTTTAGCATTTATAGCAATTTTAACAGCTTTTTCTAAATCAGCATCTTTGTGGATATATACATGACAAAGACCTTTATCATGTTTAACTACAGGAACTTTTGAATTTTCACTAACATACTTAATTAAAGCTTCGCCTCCTCTTGGAATAATTAAATCTACATATTTATCTTGCTTAATAAGATAATCTACTCCGCTTCTTGAATAATCAGGTAAAATTGAAATAGCATCTACTGGAAGTTTATTTTTTTCAAGTACATATCTTAAAATTTCAATAATTACACTATTTGAATGATATGCTTCTTTTCCACCTTTAAGAATACATGCATTTCCACTCATAAAACAAAGTCCTGCCGCATCACTTGTAACATTTGGACGAGATTCATAAATAATTCCAATAACTCCAATTGGAATTTTTACTTTCTCAATAGTTAGTCCATTATCTATCTTCCATCCATCAATCACTCTTCCTACTGGATCTTTTAAATTTGAAATATCCCTCAAAGCATCTGCCATTGATTTAATTCTTTTTTCATTGAGAAATAATCTATCAATTAAAGCATCACTTAAATTATTCTCTTTTGCATACTCTAAATCTTTTTTATTTTCTTCAATAATTTCAGATGTATATTTTTCAAGTCTATCTGCCATTTCTCTTAAAACTTTTCTTTTAGTCTCTCCATTTAATGTAGCTACTACCCTACTTGCTTCTTTTACACTTTTTAAAATTTCTTCCATAATTTCCCCTTTTTTTGAGATATTTTATCATAAAAGTGTTACATTTTTTCACTTTAATAAAACTAAATTCATTACGAAATGTTACATTTTCTCTAAATAATTGGCATAATTACTAAAAAAAGGAGATTAAATGTCACTGGATAAAGTTTTTGATATTGCAATTATTGGTGCGGGACCTGGAGGAGTTGCAAGTGTAATTGAAGCAAAACTTGCTGGAATTGATAAAGTAATATGCCTTGAAAAAGCAGATAATCATCATGATATGATTAGAAAATTCTATAAACCTGGAAAAAGAGTAGATAAAGATTGGCAAGGTAAAAAATTTGAATTTATTGGAAATGTGACATTTGAAGAGTGCTCAAAAGAAGAATTTTTAGATCAAATGGATAAAAAAATAAAAGATCATGGAGTTGAAGATAAATTCAAATATAATCACCATGTTTATGGAGTAGAAAAAAATTCTGATGGTATTTTTGAAATTGGAGCTGACCATGAACTTGGTGTAATTCAAGCTAAAAAAGTAATAGTGGCAATTGGTAGAATGGGTAAACCAAACAAACCTGGATATAAATTCCCTGGTAAAATTAGACCAAGATTAAACTTCAATCTTGACAAAGTTCAACCAGGTGAAAAAGTTTTAGTAGTAGGTGGTGGAGATACAGCAGGTGAATATGCTTATGGTCTTGTTGATATGAATATTGGATGTGATGTTACATTAAATTATAGAAGAGCTGAAATTACAAGAATGAATCCTACAAATAAAGAAATAGTAGAGAGATATTTCAAAGAAGGAAAAATTCATCCAAAACTTGGAGTTGATATAGAAAAAGTAGAGCCAGTTGAAGATGATGATGTAACGCCTCCAAGAGTAAAAGTATTCTATAAAGATGGAACAACTGAAATTTTTGATAGAGTTGTATATGCACTTGGTGGAACAAGCCCAGTAGATTTTCTTAAAAACTGTAAAATTAACTTAAATGAATGGGGTGAACCAGAATATAATCCTGAAACAATGGAAACAAATGTAGAAGGACTTTATACAATTGGTGATGTTGTAACAAGTGCTGGAAGCATTGCACTTGCATTTAATCACGCATATCAAGCAATCCAAGATATAGCTAAAAAACTTAAATAATCCCTATTTTTTAGGGATTTCTTCTATTATTTCTACATCAATTATTTCATCATCATTGAAGTGTGAGTGATTTGTATAAATATGAATATCTTCTTTAGGCAAAAATTTTCTTGCAACCCATCTTGCAAATGGTTCAAATAAAAATAAAGCTCCTAAAATATCGCTAAAAAATCCAGGAATTATAAGTAAAACTGCCCCAACAAACTTAAAAATACCAATAGAGATAAACTCTTCTTCACTTATTTCTCTTTTTAAAACCTTAACCATGCTTTCATTTAATGAAAAAGGAATATTTTTTATAATATAAACTCCTATTATTGCAGTAATTAAAGTCTCTATAAAAAAGCCAAGAGGAGTAAAGATTTTCATAAATTCATAACTAAATACTATCTCTAAAAAAAGATATAATAAAAAATAAATTAATCCCATTTTTTCCTCTTTAAATAATTTTTTATTTTTTTAAATGCTTTATCAAAATCAATTTCTCCTTCACAATTCTCTATTTTAATTTTAAATTTCCCCTCAGTAAAATCACCTATCTTTTTATATTTTCCATTTTCTAAATGATAAAGTTTTGCTTTTAAAATATTTGGATAAACTAGAATTAACCACTCAACTCCCTCTTCTTCATAAATTTTAAATTTAACTTCTTCATCTCTTTTTATAGTTGATGGAGAAATTACTTCAACTATAAGTTTTGGAGTATTTTTGATAAATGAATAGATATCCTCATTACAAACTAATGCTACATCTGGTTTTAAAATAGTCTCTTCATCTACTATATAATCCTCTTCAATCATTACAAAGCAATCCTCACACTCTTCAATTATTTCATCTAAAATTTTATAAAAATAACCGCTTAATATCTGATGTATTCCAATAGGACTTGGTGCCATAGCAAGTGGAATTCCTTTTATAAGTTCCCAATCTCCCTCCCAT
>JALVUH010000089.1 GCA_027035735.1 Nautiliaceae bacterium | reverse complement strand
AAAAAGCTCCAAAAGGTCTTGGTGTAATGGGAGATGATATATTAGCAGGAGCATTTGGAGCTATATTAGCTGGGATTATGTATATGATTTATCTATATTTAAAACAACGTCTCTTTTAATCTTTTTTCAACATTTTCCAATCTTCTTTTAGCTATTTCAAAATATCCTTCATCTATTTCATAACCTATAAATTTTCTATTTAATTCTAAAGAAGCAACCCCTGTTGTACCACTTCCCATAAAAGGATCTAAAATTATTTGATTTTCAAAAGAAACAAGTTTCACTAAATGATACATAAGTTCTAATGGTTTAACTGTAGGATGATAATTAAAATCTTCTTTTTTTTGTCTTACTTTTGGAATTACAAAAAATTTATCATAACCATCATTAAAATACTCAGTCCTTATAATATTTGACGGCACTCTGCCTTTTGGATGAGGATTATGACCTACTTTACTCTCACCTTTTTCATAAGGAATTCTTGTATCTTCAATATTTAAGGCTCCTACTCCATATTTTATAATATTTTGTGCAATATTTAATCCTTTTTCAATAGGTTTTTGAACTAAAATTATAGGCTCATATGCAGGCTTCAACCCAAGTCCTGCGCCCTTATATTTTATACCTAATTCTGATACAGGTTCTTTTTTTAATTTTCCTTTTGCATAGTAATTATCAACTTTTTCTTTTTTATAACCTTGTACATAATTATATTCTCCAATAACTTTACTCTCTATACCTAATTCTTTATCAATATCCAATGCAATATTCCTACTTTTTGGCATTCCATTTAAATAAACCCAAAACAAAACATCTTTTATTATAAAACCACTATCCTCCAATGCTACCATAAGTCTATGCATCAATCTTATAGAAGAAAAAATTAAAGCAAACCCCCCTGGTTTTAATACTCTCAAACTATTTTCCCAAATTTTTTTATCTGGTAAATCTTTATCCCAATAGTGATTTTGATAAGAAATCCCATAAGGAGGATCAGTTACAATAGCATCAATTGAATTATTATCTACTTCTTCTAAAAAATAACTTGATTTATTAAATAATTTATATTTCCACATCCTCTATACTCTTTATATCTTCTATTTTTAATATTTTAGAAAAATTTCTATTATGCATAATTAATAATTTATAAATATCTTCTTTTTTTTTATCAGGAGGAACAATAACATTAAAACCATACTCTTTTATCATTTTATTAGTAGAAATAGTCTGAGTTGAACGCCTTCTATTGGCTTTTGCATCTTTTATTTTTTTTAATAAATATTCTCCTAATTTTTTATTTTTACCAAATACTATAAACTGTAAATCACTAGCTCCTTTCCAAATTCCTAAAGCAGTATATACTTTGTCTGTCATAAAAGCTTTAGCTTTTTCTTCATTTGTATCATTCCATGTACCACTCCAACTTTTGGAAAAAAAGCTACATTGCTTAACTTCTAAAAATTTATCTTCTTGACTCTTTTTAGCATCAAATCCATGTTTATCAAAATTTAATAAATCAAATCCTAAATAATTTGCAACAATTGAATCTCTTATTTCATTAATAGTTGTATCAGTATCCCATATATTAAATTCTTTTTGAAATTTAGTTAATTCTTCCAAAGCAGAAAAACCTCTTATTCTAAAATTAGGAGGAATTGGTTTATAATTTCCTTTTTCAAAAATATTCATAAAAATCCTTTATGGTGCTGTAATAATACCACCTTGACATTGCTTTACTCCAATCATTGGATTGGCATTATTAATAAGTTCTTGCAAACCTTCTTTTACAGGATTTCCTTTTAGAGGAATTCTAATCTCAGC
>JALVUH010000088.1 GCA_027035735.1 Nautiliaceae bacterium | reverse complement strand
TCTTTTACTAATTTTGGATTTTTAATATCTTGTTTTAGTTTTTCTACATTAATGCTAAAGTCATCATTTAAATATTTAGCTAAATCAAAATCTTTTGGTAATGGTTCATCAAATCCTGCTTCATCCCATGTGTATTTAAATGTAATTGCTGCAAGAGGTTTTTGTATTCTTTTTGCAAGTTCTTTACATATATCATATATATGTTTACCACCAAGAGATTTTTCAGTTGCCTGATGTCTCCATGCAATAAATGGATGTTTTATTTTGAATTGTTTAATAAGTGATTCTCTCTCAAGATATACTTTATCAGGCAATATAACATCTGCATATAAAGCAGTATCACTTGGCATAATATCAATTACTACAACTAAATCCATAGTTTTATACATTTCAGCTGTTTTTTCATATTCTGGAACAGATTGCATTGGGTTTTGTTTATATTCAAACATTACTCTTACAGGATATTCTCCCGGTTTTAGACCTTTATAATTTCCATTTTCATCAGGTCTTGGTCTTCCAGCTGCAATCCATCTTTTGTTGATATCTAAAACTACATCTCTAAATATAGGCCATGAACCTTTTGTTGGGTTTAGAAGTGGATATTTTCCTTTAGGATTTGTAGCAATATCAATTCTTGTTCTTGCATTATCATAAATTGGGAAATTTTCATAATCATAGCTTTCAGGAACTTTAGGAAGTCCGCGTCCAAGTAGAATACCACCAGGTCTATTTACACATCCGTGAATTGAATTAAATATTGCTTGAGCTCTTCTAAAATCAAAATCTTGATAATACCAAGTAGATTTTCTACTTCTATAGCAGTTTGCCGCACCTTTATATTTCTCAGCTGCATCAGAAAATTCTTTTGTAATTCTTCTAATTGTATCAGCCGGTATTTCAGTTATTTTTGCGGCCCATTCAGGTGTATATTTTGCTCCTTCTCCTTTTGTGAAGAATTCTTCTAATTCTTCTATACCTTCTACATATTTATTTATGTAGTCTTGTTTATAAGGAGTTTTGTGATAGTCTTTATTAATTGTTTCATGAATCATAGCAAGCATTAAAGCTAAATCAGTTCCAGGTTTTATAGGAATAAATTCATCAGCATGAGAAGCTGTTTTTGTATATCTTACATCAATATATACAACTTTTTCTATTCCTCTTCCATGAGTTTTTCTAAATAAATCAAGTGTATCAGGTGTAACAATACTCTCAGCTCTGTTTGCACCAAGATTTAATAGATATTTTGTATTTGTAAAATCAGCTTGTCCCCAACTTCCAAATGTTAAACTATTTGCTAAGAATGAAGGAGCAAAACATGTAGTAAAGTGGTCAACAAAGTTTGCTGAACCAATTCCATTCATTAAGTTCATAAAAATAGGTTCTTCAAAAGTACCAGATGTAGCACCAGCACCATAACCTACAGTTGAGCGGTTGTCTTTTTCTTCATCAATAATTTTTACAAGTTTTTTTGCAATATAATCAAATGCTTCTTCCCATGTAGCTTCTCTAAATTTACCTTCACCTTTTTCGCCTACTCTAATTAGAGGTTTAGTAATTCTATCTGGGTCATATAAAGAAGCAATTCCAGCATTTCCTCTAGCACACATAAAGTCTCTACTTTTTGGATAAAGAGGATGAGGGTCTAATTTTGTGATTTTGCCATCTACATTTCTTGGAATAATTCCACACATATTAACACACATCGCACAAATTGATGGGTTATATTTTGCATTTTTGATTTCTTCTTCTTTGTGGTTTTTTTGTTCTATTGCATCTTCATAAGGACTAAAACCAAAAGCAAATGAAGAAGCCATAGATGCACCAGCTGC
>JALVUH010000087.1 GCA_027035735.1 Nautiliaceae bacterium | reverse complement strand
AAGAAGAAGCTAAAATTATAAAAAGTTGGATTATCAAAAATTATAATGCATTAATGCCAGATTATTTAAAAATCTCTCCTGAGGATTCATTGCTTAAATTTTCTTTAAGTTATGATACTCAATATCACAAACTAAATTCAAATTTAAATGCAAAATTAATTTTCCCTTCTTTTGAAAAACAAATTACAAAAGTAAAAATTAACACAGGAACTACAAAAACATATAAATTTAAAATTACTCCAATACTTCAAATCTATAAATCAACCTTAACTCCTGTTTTAAAAAACTCTTTTACATATACAACTTCTTTATTGCTTCAATCTATAATGTTTAATGAAACATTTTATTTTTATTTTATTCATAATGACTATAAAGAGATTACTTCTCTTGCTTTTAAAAAATTTTTAAATTTTAATAATTTAATGTTTAAAATATCAAAAACTTATTATTCTACTCAAAAAAGCAATTTATATTATGTATTTGGTCTTTATTATTACACTCAACAAAAAAAAGATATATTAACATATGGCTTAGAACTCTCAGGCCAAAGAAAAAAACTTCCCTTTATTTATGCTTATAAAATATTTACAACATATAGACATTTGATATTTGGAGATAAATTTACATATATAGATATAACTCCTTATCTGGAAGCCTCAAAAGATTGGCATTATCAAATAAAACCCTATCTAAAAATCTCATTTAATGTTAAATTTTAGATAAAATTTCATAAAAAAGGTTATAAATGATAAAAGCTTTAAGAGGTATGAAAGATATAATTGACCCAAAGTTTTTAAAAATTTTTGATACTGCAAGAAATGTAGCTGAGAGATACGGGTATTCTTATATTGAAACTCCAATTTTAGAAGAAACAGCTCTTTTTAAAAGAAGTGTTGGTGAGAGTAGTGATATAGTTAATAAAGAGATGTATCAATTTATTGATAAAGGCGGCAATGATGTATGCCTTAGACCAGAAGGAACAGCTGGAGTTGTTAGAAGCTTTATTGAACATAAATTTGATAAACAAGCCACACCTAAAAGATTTTGGTATTTTGGTCCTATGTTTAGATATGAAAGACCTCAAAAAGGAAGATTTAGAGAGTTTCATCAATTTGGAGTTGAGAGTTTTGGTACATCAAGCATTTATGAAGATATAAATATTATCTCTATGGCGGCTGATATTTTTGATGCTTTAAATATTGAATATACTCTAAAAATAAATTCTCTTGGATGTCCAAATTGTATGCCAAGTTATAAAGAGAAATTAGTTGAATTTTTAAATGAGCATAAAGAAGAGCTTTGTGAGGATTGTCAAAGAAGAATTAACCAAAATCCAATTAGAACGCTTGATTGTAAAAATCAATCTTGTCAAGCAATACTAAAAAATGCACCAAAAATTACTGATAATTTATGCCAAAGCTGTCAAAATGATTTTGAAACATTAAAAAAAGGGCTTGATAATTTAGGAATAGAATATGAAATTGACAAAAATTTAGTAAGAGGACTTGATTACTATACAAAAACAACATTTGAATTTATTTCAAACCAAATAGGAGCCCAAAGCGCAATAGCAGGCGGTGGAAGATATGATAGATTAGTAGAATTTTTAGGAGGCAAACCTACTCCTGGAGTAGGATTTGCTATAGGAGTTGAGAGAATAATGGATTTAGTTGAAGATAAAAAACAAAGAGAAGGTATTTATATGGGAGCTTTGATAGAAGAAGCAATACCTTTTATTCAAAAACATGCAAGAAAAGCAAGAGAAGATAAAAAAGTTTTTGTTGAACCAAATGTAAAATCACTAAAAGCACATCTAAAAGCCGCTGATAAAGGAAATTATAAAAT
>JALVUH010000086.1 GCA_027035735.1 Nautiliaceae bacterium | reverse complement strand
ATTTTCTCATTGACTTTATATCTTTTGGTTTATGCCTTTCATTCCACTCTTTTATCGGTCTAACTGCTTTACTTATAGCTTTACCTGTAAAATACAATCTGCCCTTAACTGCTTGATAAGCTCTTGGGATAATTCTTTTTCTTTTGATGAAGATTAAAAAATAAACTATCAGTGCAATAAGTCCAATACCTGCTGTAATTTTATATAAGTGAGCCATTATCCATTTAAAGGCAAAATATATTCCTGCTCCTATTGCTAATAAAGCTCCTAAAAAGAATACGCCTACATAAAACAAAACTATTCCTAAGAAATAAGCAATTATTACCTCAACTGCAAATATTATTAATCTCATTAATATTCCTTTTTCTATCATGCTTAAATGATAACATAATTTTAAAATAAAGCCTTTTGAGCAATTTTTTATTCTTTAAGCTATCTAACTACTTGAAAAGAAAGTTTTTTGATTTAGGATAGTTCTAGAAGGCAAATAGAGGGTATTTTATTCTACAATTAATCGTTGCTCTAATTCTTTTACTACTTCATCTAAATCTTTATCTATTTGTAAGAATCTTAATTCTTCATTGTATAAATCTAACAATTCCTTTATAGAAGAATACATTTCTAAGTATTCTTTTTTATCTTGATAATGTAAAAGAGCAAATAAAATTCTTTTCATCAAAATATCATAAGGAATATTTTCTATTGCATTATTTATTATAAAAAATCTTATATCCTTAGCAAGTTTAATATTATACTTAGCTAAAAATTTCTTCATTAAATAAAAATGATACTCACATTCTTCTGTGATTGAATAGTTTCCACCATCTACATCAGTAAAATAACCATAATCATTGATAGATAATTTGTAATAATCTAAATAAATTGATTTTAAAAATTTCATAGGCATAATTTCATTTTTTATAATACCTTCATCAGTATTCGGATATTCTTCTTCAAGTTTTTCCACTTTTATATTTGCTTCTAAAATAAGCTGCTCTATACTTTTAACAAAATAATTTGGATTAGATAATGTTTCTAAAAACTTTTCCTCATTAACATCTTCATTCATTACTTTATCTACTCTTGCATATATGCTTATTAAAATTTGCTCTTCAATATATCCCTTATCTAAAATCTTTTTACAGGCTTTAAGATATTCTCTTTCTTTATAAGCTGGTAGATTATATATATTGAATAAATCTTTCAAATTTGAAATAACCCTTAAAAAGTTTTTTTCAAAATCTGAGAGTGAGCCTATATATAGACTATCTTTATTTTCTATTTTTGTCTCTCTATTTTTATTATCTATATTTATATTTCTATTGTATAAGTCTTGAGTGATACCCCCTATCACTTCTGACTGATACCCCCTATCATTTTCAAATGATACCCCTTGTAACTTTTCAGTGATACCCCTATCATCTAAAAATGATACCCTAAAATAAGTTTTACTTCCTTTTTTCTGGGAAAAAATCTTTTCTAATAAGCCAAGTTTTACCAGTTTATTTATTCTTGTTCCTATTACTTGGGATTTGTTTTTAGCTTTTATATCTAAAAAAGGATTATCCTCAATTATTTTCTTATAAGCAATATGAGTATATTCTTTACCATCAATCACAATCCGATTATTTTTAATTTTTTCATTATCTGATAAGCAAAACTGAGCTATATAATCAAATATGGCTAAATCTTTTAAATCTAACTTAATTTTCTCTTTTTCTGATTTATTTTTGTTATAATTTTGAAGATACTCATAAAAGGCTTTTTGCCTTATTACTATAAAATCTCTCATTATTTTCCTTTTTGATGAGGTTATAAGCGTAATTCATTGCAGTTAATAGGTAGATACCTGCAAGCCTTTTTTAAGGCTTCTTG
>JALVUH010000085.1 GCA_027035735.1 Nautiliaceae bacterium | reverse complement strand
GAAGTAATTAGACCTTTGATTAAGGTTAGGGAGAAATGGATTGAATATATGGCAAGTAAAAATAATTTTCCAATAATTAACGGGGAAGAGTCTTGTCTTGCTTATAAATCAAGCGAAGGCGTAAAACACCCATATGCCAGAGAAAAAGTTAAGAAATTTTTAGAAAATCTTGAAAAAGAAGAGCCAAAACTGTTTCAAAGAATTGAAAACGCTTTTTCTCATATTGATTGTGACACTTTTTTTATGAAGGAATTTAATGAGACTGGCGAATTGGGAAATTGAAGAAATAAAAAAAGCGGCTAAATTAGTATTTGGGGAAAAAGTAAAAGTTATTCTTTTTGGAAGCCGGGTTGATGATAATAAAAAAGGCGGTGATATTGATTTGTATGTAATTACTGATACTCCTACATATGAAAAAAAGACAAAATTTTGGATAGAACTTCAAGAGAGACTTGGAGAGCAAAAAATAGATATTATTTTAAGTGAAGACCCAAATAGAGCTATTGAGAAAGTGGCTTTAAGAGAAGGGGTGGAATTATGAGAGAAAAATATCAAATGTATATTGAAGAGCTTGAAAAACATAACAAAGTTTTAAAAAATCAATTTCATAAAATTGATATGATGTATGGTTTGCCAATAAATGAAGAAATGGTAAAAGATTTAATATCAGAAAATGTAGAAATTTTGGATTCAATTGCATATAGATTTGCTAAATTTCAAGATACATTAGGAAAAATATTAAAACTTTGGTTTGCTCTAAAAGGAGAAAGTGTTGATAATTTGACTATTATTGATGTAATCAATTTAGCTGAAAAAACGGATTTTAGTATTAATAAAGAGATTTGGTGGCAAACAAGGAATCTAAGAAATAGGCTTTCTCATGAATATGAAAAAGAGTATGCAAAAATTGCTATTGTTTTAAACGATATATATGAATTTTATCCAAAGTTAGAAAAGATTTTAAATGAATTAAAGAAGAGGAGTGATTTTTGAGAGTATTAGTAGGGATTAGTGGAGGAGTTGATAGTGCAGTAACTACTTATCTTTTAAAACAAAAAGGATATGAAGTAGTTGGGATTTACATGAAAATGCATGATGGTCCTCATGAAGAAAATTTGCAAAAGATTGAATATTTAAGTAAAAAAATAGGGTTTGAATATGTTGTAGAGGATGTAAGGGAAGAGTTTAAAAAAGAAGTTTATGAATATTTTGTAAAAAGTTACGAAGAAGGAGCTACTCCAAATCCTTGTGCTATGTGTAATAAGCAAATTAAATTCGGAATATTTATGAAATTTTTGGATAAATATAATTGTCAAAAAGCGGCAACAGGACATTATGTAAGGAATGATGGGAAATTTCTTTATGAGGCAAAAGATAAAAACAAAGACCAAAGCTACTTTTTGTTTGCAATAAAAAAAGAAGTTTTACCAAAACTTATTTTTCCTTTAGGGGATTATCTAAAAGATGAGGTTAAAGAGATAGCAAGTAAAATTGGACTTGAAAATTTAGCTAAAGGCAAAGAATCTCAAGATATATGCTTTATTGATAATTCTTATATTGATGTATTAAGATTTCATTTCAATCCAGATAAACCAGGTAAAGTAGTAGATAAAAGAGGCAAGAAAATTGGGACTCACAAAGGTTATGCTCATTATACGATAGGACAGAGAAAAGGTTTTAGACTTTTTAAATCTCATAAACCTCAATATGTAATAGGGATTGATGCTAAAACAAATACTTTAATAGTGGGGGATAAAGAAGATTTAGCAAAGAGAAAAGTATTTTTAAAAGGAGTTAATTTATTTATTGATGAAAAAATTTTTGAATGTGAAGCAAAAGTTAGATATAGAGCTCCAAAAGTTCCAGCAATTGTAAAAATGGAGAGTAAATC
>JALVUH010000084.1 GCA_027035735.1 Nautiliaceae bacterium | reverse complement strand
ATTCTTTAAGTTTTTCATAAACTTTTTTAGCTTCAATAAATAATGGATGATTTAATAATTTATCGTCAATTGTTATTTCTTCTAAACCTCTATTTGTTTGAATATAATAGTGATTGTCATGTTTTGAGACAATATTAAATCCAAATTTTTTAATATAATTTTCCATTTCATCAATATTACCATTTTCAATCAAAAATCTAATCACTTCAGGAATATTAAATCTATTTGTAAGCTTTTCAAGTAAAAGTTTATAATAAGCCGCATTTTTTAAAAGCTCTTTAAGTTCAGGTTTTCCCACACCTTCAATTTCAATAGAATTAATACCTTGTTCTATTAAAAATTCGTTTAATTCTTTATCATCCTTTAGGTATTTTTCAACTTTACCTTTTTTATATCTATAAAGAGGAGGTTGAGCAATGTAGAGATAACCTCTCTCAATCAATTCTCTTAAATGATTAAAGAAAAATGTCATAATAAGCGTTTGGATATGACTTCCATCTACATCAGCATCTGTCATAATAATTATTTTTTTATATCTTGTTTTTTCAGCATCAAAATCTTTACCAATTCCAGTACCAAGTGCTGTGATTATATTTTTAATCTCTTCTGAGCTAAGAGCCTTAGCATCGCTAGATTTTTGAGTATTAAGAATTTTTCCTCTAAGTGGCAAAATTGCTTGAAAATATCTATCTCTACCTTGTTTTGCACTACCTCCTGCGCTATCTCCCTCAACCAAATAAAGCTCTGCTTCATCTGGATTTTTAGTCTGACAATCAGCAAGCTTTCCTGGAAGTGTTCCGACTCCTATTTTTGTTTGTTTTCTTGTAAGCTCTCTTGCTTTTTTAGCGGCAATTCTACTTTTTGCTGCTGCTATTGCTTTTTCTGCTATAGTTTTTGCTGTATTTGGATTTTCTTCAAAATATCTTGTTAAATATTCATATGTTACTTTTTGTACAATTGGTTTTACATAAGAGCTTCCTAGTTTCCCTTTTGTTTGCCCCTCAAATTGAGGCTCACTCATTTTTACACTAACTATCGCATTAAGCCCCTCTTTTACATCATCTCCTGTAACTTTGATATTTTCTTTTAGTTTCATATTTTTATTGATATAATTAATTATTGCTTTAGAAAGCCCTGCTTTAAATCCGCTTTCATGTGTTCCACCATCAGGTGTGCGTATATTATTTACAAAACTTAATACTTTTTCGTCATATCCATTGTCATAACACAAAGCTACCTCAACATCAAGAGCTTTTTCTTCATCAGAGTAGTGTTCATTATAATAAATCACATCAGTAATACACTCTTTTTTACTAAGAGTTTTTACAAAATCTTTAATACCACCCTCAAAATGATATACTTCTTTAACTCCATCAATTTCATTTTCAAAATAGATTGTAATATTTGGATTAAGATATGCAAGTTCTTTTAGTCTTTTTCTTAATATATCGCTTTTAAACTCAGTCGTTTCAAAAATTTCGCTATCAGGCCAAAATTGAATTGTTGTTCCTGTCCTATTTGTTGTGCCTATAACTTCTAAATCAGTTACAGGTTTACCTCTTTCAAACTCTTGTCTATAAATTTTTCCATCTCTTTTTATAGTCATTATAAGTTTTTTACTAAGAGCATTTACTACAGATACACCAACTCCGTGAAGTCCACCAGATACTTTATAAGTTTTATTATCAAATTTTCCACCTGCATGAAGTACAGTTAAAACTACAGTTGCCGCTGGAATTTTTTCTTGAGGATGAATATCTACAGGAATTCCTCTTCCATTATCTTCTATAACTACACTTCCATCTTTTTTTACAGTTACTTTTATTGTATCGGCATAACCTGCCATTGCTTCATCAATAGAATTATCCACTACTTCATAAATTAAATGATGAAGTCCTTTAACACCGGTATCTCCAATATACATACCGGGTCTTTTTCTAACAGCTTCAAGTCCTTTTAAAACCTTAATATTTTCTGCACCATATTTTGCCATTAAAGTCCTTTTTTTTAATATTATATCAAATATTAAGTGGCATTACTATTGTAATAAAATTACCATCTTTTAGTTCAAATGGAATATTTGGTTCATTTAAGCAAAGTTCAAAATTATCACTATTTATTGTATTTAAAAAGTCTATTAGATATTTGCTATTTACTGCAAAAATAAATTCATCTACTCCTGTAGAAATTTTAAAACTTGTTTTTGCTTGTATTGTTTCATCTGAAAAACTTTCAAATATTATTTCTTCTTTTTTAATTGTAATTTTTACTTCATTTGAAATAATACTAATTTGTCTTAAATGTGATAAAAATTCATTTTTTTGGATATTAATAATATATTTGAAATTTTGAGGTATTATTTTTTCATAAGCTGGATATTTTCCATTTATTAATTTTGTGAAAAATAAAATATCTTCATTTTTTAAAATTAAATAAACATCATCATAAAATATTTTCATATCTTCATTAAAAATTCTTTTAATTTCACTTATACTTCTTTTAGGAACTATAATTTTACTTTCTTTTCCTTTTGCGTTTGAATAGTATACTGCAAGTCTTCTTGTATCAGTTGATACAAAATTTGTATTCTCTTTAATATCAAAAAATGCTCCATTTAATTCATATTTTGGATTATTATTATCAATTACTGGAAATATTTTTTTTATAGCATCTATGAATTCTTCATTATTTATTTCTAATTGGTTTAAATCATCAGGATTTGGAAATTCTGGAAATTCATCTGCATTAAATGTTGATAGTTTATAAATTGAAGTATCCTGATGAATTATAATATGGTCATCTTCTGTTTTTATCTCTATTTCTTTATTTTGAAGTGCTTTTATAATATCATTTAATTTTTTAGCATTTATTGTAACTTTTCCTTTTTCTAAAATTTCAGCTTCAGTTTTTATTTTTATACCTATTTCTTTATCTGTTGCTTTGAGTATTAATTTATCATCTGCTATTATTAACACATGAGATGTTATTTGAGTATTGTCTTTTTTTTCGGTAAAAGGTACTATTTGATTCACTATACTTTCAAATACCGGTTTTTGAATTTTTATGTGCATTAGTTTCTCCTTTAATTTAAATTCTTATAGTAGTAATAGTAGTTTATGTTGAATTGGTGAAAACTTTTTAAAAGTCCCGAAATTTGTGAAAAATCAATGTGAATGTGAAAAACTTTTTTATTCACACTATTCACCTTTTTTGATTAAAATTTTATTTTTCAATTCTTCTATTTTCATTCTAAATTCATTATCATCTTTTAATTTTTTATTAAATGCTTTAATTGAGTGACTAACAGCACTATGGTCTTTTAGACCAAAATATTTTGCAATGCTTGGAGTTGATTCTTTTGTAAATTCTCTTGCTAGATATATAGCTGTTCTTCTTGCTGCCACAATATTTTGATTTCTGCTTTTTGAAGTAATTTCGCTAGGTTTAATATTAAATTCTTTTGCTATAAGTTCAATTATATCTTCAAGCGTAATGTTTTCTTTTTTATCTTTTATATGTTCTTTTAGAGCTTGTTTTGCAAAATCAATTGTAATTTCATTAACTCCAAGTAGTTTTGCAAGAGCATGAAGCTTTACTATCATTCCTTCTATTTCTCTAATATTGCTATCTAGTTTTGTCGCAATAAATTCAATTACATCATCAGGCAGATATATTCCATTTATTTCGCATTTTTTTCTAATAATTTCTATTTTGGTTTCAAGTTCAGGTGGCTGGATATCAGCAATAAGACCTGCTTCAAATCTATTTCTTAATCTATCTACTAAATCATGAAGTTTTTTTGGAGGTCTATCAGCAGTTAAGCATATTTGCTTTTTTTGATTATATAATTCATTAAATGTATGAAAAAACTCTTCTTGGGTTTGTTCTTTTTGAGCAAAAAATTGAACATCATCAATAAGTAAAACATCGCAGTTTCTATATTTTTCATGAAATCTATCCATTGTATGATTTCTTACATTTTCTCTAAATTCATTCATAAACTGCTCACTTGTGACATAAATAACTTTTAATTTATTTTTTAAATAATTTCCAATAGCTTGGATTAAATGAGTCTTTCCAAGACCTACACCCCCATAAATAAACAATGGATTATAACTTTTACCAGGATTTTCTGCCACACTTTTTGCTGCAGAATATGCAAATTGGTTTGAAGGACCTGTGATAAAACTTTCAAATGTATATTCTGGAATTAAAACTGATGGAGTTGAAATAATCTCTTCATACTCTTCTAATTTTTTTGGTTTTATCTCTTTTGTAGTAATTTCAATTATAGCATCAAGCCCTGTCTCTTTTTTATAAAGTTCAAGTATTTTTTTTGTATATTTTCTTTTTACATAATTTGCTATATATATATTTGGAGCTTTTATAACAAGTCTTGCAGAATCACTTGCATCTTCATCAAATTCCAAATTTTTAATAAATTTATTATAATTCACTTGATTTTCACTTTTTAGTTGTTGTTTGATTTTATCAAATAGCAAATTTGTAATCCTTTGTGAATAATTTATTTTTCACATATGTGAATTTTTGGTGAAAACTTATGTGAATATTATTTTATCATAACGAATTTAAAAAGTCTATTTAAGATATTCACATTGTGAATAAAATGTGAAAAAAATGTTGAAAGAAGTGTGAATGAGAATACTTGGAATAGATCCTGGTACTATTAGATGTGGTTATGCAATTATTGAAACAACTCCAAAACTTCATTTAATTGATGCTGGGTTTATTAAAATAACTGAAAAAGAACTTCAATATCAATTAACTCAACTTATTGAAGGACTTGATATTATTTTAAGTAATAAAATTGATGAGGTTGCTATTGAAGATATATTTTTTGCATATAATCCAAAAACTGTTCTTAAACTTGCTCAGTTTCGTGGAGCTTTATCTCTTAGAATTCTTCAACTTCATGGTAATTTTGCTGAATATACTCCTTTACAAGTTAAAAAAGCAGTTACAGGCAATGGAAAAGCAAAAAAAGAGCAGGTTGCTTTTATGGTGAAAAGAATTTTAGGAATAAAGGGTGAGATTAAGCCACTTGATATAACAGATGCAATAGCTATTGCTCTAACTCATGCTCAAAGAATGAAAAATTAGATATAATTAAAAAAAAGGAGAAAAAATGAGAGTAGGTGATTTAGTAATTGTAGCAAGTCTAGGAGAGATTAAAGCATATATTGCAAATCCAAGAACACTTGAAGCAGAGGCAGGGTTAAAACCTAATGAAGTTAAACTTGATTTAGTAAAAGCTATTGATATTGTAGAATCTCATAAAAGACTTAATGACTTAATTACAGGTATTGATGAAGGTGTAAAAAAGGCTGGATTTTTAAATAGGGCTGCAAGTGGTGAAAAACATAATTTAAAAGAGGAAATTTATAAAGAAGCTATTAAATGTGTAGCAGAAGATATTGATATGTTAATTGATGAAATGGGTGAGAAAAAAGTATTTTTATCACTTCCTCAAATAATTGCAGATGATGTTTTAAATAATTTAAAAAATAAAGATAAAATTTATAGAATTGTCAAAAAAGATTTGTTAAAGACAGATAAAAATGCTCTTATTGATGAATTTAAACCTGAAATTTTGAAGTAGGGGATTATTTTATACCCCTAACTTCTTTAGCAACTCTATCAAGGATTCCATTAATAAAACTTTTTGCTTTATCTTCTGAGAAATTTTTAGCAAGTTTTACTGCTTCATCAATTACTATTTGAAAAGGAGTGTCAGTATATTTAAGTTCATATACACCAACTCTTAGAATTTGTTTGTCAATCTTATCAAGTCTATCAAAATCCCAATCTATTAAATGCTCTTTTATAATTTTATCTATTTCATCTTTATGTTCAAGTACACCTTTTAGCAAATTTTTAGCAAATTCTGCTTTTTTGTTTTTGATTTTTCTCTCTTTAAGTAATTCATCAAATTGTTCTATTGCTTTGTCATTACCTTGTTCTAGTGCATATAATGTTTGAACTACTGCTTCTCTTGCGTGTGTTATTGTTGCCATTTACATCCTCCATATTTTATAAGCTATTAATCCCAAAAGGATTAAGGTTTCTGGTATTAAAATTAAAGTAATTTTTTCAAGTTCTATTGGTGTGAAAAAATATTTAAAAAATCTCAAAAATGCTCCTGTCATTACCCAAATAATAAATGTTATTAAAATAGTTAAATCAAGCCTATCTTTTAAATCAAATTTAAATTTCATAGCACTTTATATAAATTAATCATTTCAATTAGCCCTAGCATTGCTTCAAAACCTTTATTTCCAGCTTTAGTTCCAGCTCTTTCTATTGCTTGTTCAATTGTATCAGTTGTAAGTAGTCCAAATGTTACAGGTGTATCAAAATTTAGTGTAGTATTTGCTATTCCTTTTGTAGCTTCTGCTGCTACATAATCAAAATGTGGAGTTGCTCCTCTAATAACTGCTCCAAGACATACAATTCCATCATAAATATCTTTTTTTAATGCTCTTTTTAGTGCAAAAGGTATTTCAAATGCTCCTGGAACTAAGATAAGGTCTAAATTTTTTTTATCTCCACCATTTCTAATAAATGCATCTTTTGCACCTTCAATTAATCTATCAGTTATTAAATGATTAAATCTGCTAGCAATTATTGCAACTTTTTCACTGCCTTCAAGTTTTAAATTTCCTTCTAAAATTTTCATTATTTCTCCTTGATTTTTATGAAATTATATTATATAATTCTTTTAACCTACGCTTATCCTCTGATGGATAATCCATCACGATAAGCCTTATTTCATCTTTGATTTAATATAACTTTTCATTCCTTCGAAATCTTTCTTGCTATAATTTTTTAATAAATCAAAAGAAAATTTATTTAAATTGATATCTTCTTTAAATTTTTTAAAAATATTTTCAATGTATTTACTCTCAAATTCATCAAGAGAAGAAAAATTTAATCTGTTTGTTAAAAATAATAAAAATAGAATTACATCATAAATAGAATGTTTTTCTATATCCTTTCTTAAAAGTTTATATGTTCCTATACCTTTTACACTTCTATAGTTTCTATTATAAATTCTATGGAAATGTGCTAAACGATTTCTTACTTCATTTAGTCTTAATAAATATCCTTGAAAAGTTTTAGGGTTATTTATATTAAAAATTTTATTTACTTTTATGTCTAAATTTAAGATAAATTTTATTGTAAGTCCTAAGGTTGCACTTTCAACTAAATAATGGAAAGGTGGATAATTTATCGAAAAATCTATTTTTATTAAGTTTTTTCCTTTTAAAAATTTACAAAAATTATGATGAAAATTATATTTATTTTGATAATAGTTTATGTAGTGAGGATAGTGCCTATCATCGATATTTTTATTTTTCCAATTGTTTAATGTGTTATCAATATTGATTTCTGATGAATAATTGTCTTTTATTAAATAAAAAAAAGGATTATTAAATTTTTTGTAACTCTCTTCTATTAAGGAAGATTTTAATATAGCTTCTATTTCAAAAGTTAAATCTAATAACTCCTTTATTAAAAATCTATCCAAAAGAAAAGTAAAAATAATATCTTCTTTTAAAAGAGAATTTTTTAAAGGATATAAATAACCTTTTAACTTAAAGATTCCTATTTTAAAAATTAAAGTTTTTATTTTTTGCTCACTTAGATATTTATTATTTTTAGGTAAATTTTCATAAAACAAATCTATATTCAATTGTCTAAAATTATATACCATTACCTTTAACTTTTACAGTGATTTATACATTCAATATCTTTAAGTATTTCTTTTAGCATATCAGGTGTAATCATATTTGGTCCATCGCTAAGAGCTTCATCAGGATTATAATGAGTTTCAAAGAAAAATCCATCAACTCCAACAGCTGCTGCAGCCTTGCTTAAATATGGGACAAATTCTCTTTTACCACTACTTTTTCCACCAGCACCTCCTGGCATTTGAACACTGTGAGTTGCATCAAAAATAACAGGTGCAAACTCTCTCATAATTACTAAACTTCTCATATCTACTACTAAATTTCCATATCCAAAAGTAGTGCCTCTCTCAGTCAACCAAACACCATATTTTTTAGAATTTTGAAAACTAACTTCATCACATCCTCTGGTTTTAAGCACTTTTAAGACTGAATATTTCATATCAGCAGGGTTCATGAATTGGCCCTTTTTTATATTAACTATT
>JALVUH010000083.1 GCA_027035735.1 Nautiliaceae bacterium | reverse complement strand
TTATTGTTTGTTAAATATTTGCATGCAATATTTTCTGCTTTGTTTCCTTTAGATTTTGTATTCATTTAAAATCTCCAAATGTTTTTGCGGTATTTTTGATATTTTTGAATTTTTTATATATACTAATTTTATATCTGCTTCAAATATTTTTTTGTTTTCTTTATAAATTTCTTGATGAACTTCAATAGAAGCATTTTTAATTTCTATTACAAATGTTTTAATTTCTATAATATCTCCTAATTTTGCAGAGCTTATAAAATTAGCTTTTAATTCTTTTACTACATAACCTTCATCTTCAAAAAATATATTGTTTTTAAAAAAAATTTCACTTCTTGCTTGTTCGCAAAATTCTAAATATTTTGTATGATAAACTATTCCTCCAGCATCTGTTGCATCATAATAAATTCTTTTTTTCATAAATTTCCTTTTTAGTATAATTTTATCAAAAAGGCTTAATTTGATTGATGTTTTGATTATTGGGGGAGGAGCTAGTGGTCTTTTTTTGGGGTATTTGCTTAGAAAAAATTATCTTATTTTAGAACATAATAAAGATATTGGAGCAAAAATAAAAATAAGTGGAGGAGGAAAATGCAATATAACAAATAAAATTTTATCTTCTAATAATTATAGAGGAGATGATAAATTTATAAAAGAAATTTTTAAAAATTTTGATAATAATGATTTATTAAATTGGCTTAAAAAGAATAATTTGAATGTGAAAGAATTAAAAGAAAATCAATATTTTTTCTCTTCTAGTGAAATTTTATTAAGTTTTTTCAAAAAAAATGTAAAAAATATTAAAACAAATATTGAAGTTTTAGATATTGAAAAAAAAGAGTATTTTATTGTATATACCAATAAAGGTATATTTAAAGCAAAAAAAGTAATTATAGCAACAGGAGGTATTAGTTTTAAAAGACTTGGAGCAAGTGATATTGGATTTAGGATAGCTAAAAAATTTGGGCATAATATAGTTCCTTTAAAACCTGCACTTGTAGGATTGACTCTTCAGCCAAGTGAAAATTGGTTTAAAAAGTTAAGTGGTATTTCTTTTAGAGCAGAAGTGAGAGTAAATAAAAAAGTTTTTAATCAAGAAATTCTTTTTGCACATAAAGGTATCACAGGACCTGCTATACTTAATGCATCTTTGTGGTGGGATAAAGGATTTATTGAAATTTCGTTTGTAAAAGATATAAAAAAATATCTTAAAAATCCAAACAAACAAATTTCTACTCAACTTCCTTTGCCTAAAAGATTTGTTAAAGAGTTTTTAAAAAGAGTCAATTTAGAGGATAAAAAAATAAAATTTTTAACACAAAATGAATTTGCAAAATTAAAATTATTAGAAAATTATAAATTTGCACCTGCTGGAACATTTGGTTTTGAAAGAGCAGAAGTCACAAAAGGAGGAGTTGATACTAAAGAGATAGATTTTGGAATGCAAAGTAAAAAAGTAAAAGGATTATATTTTATAGGTGAAGTTTTGGATGTAACAGGAGAGCTTGGAGGGTATAATTTTCAATGGGCTTTTTCTTCTGCTTTTAATCTATTTTTGAGATTATAAACTTCTATTTTGAAAGTAAGTTTTATTTCATTTTTTTCTTTTACAAAATCAAATGGAAAATATACTCTTATAAGATTTTTGTAATTTTTAAGAGCATCTATAAATTTATAAAAATCTTCTGGAGATTTTATTTTTGCAGTAATTAGATATGATGTAGTTATAAATTTTTCTTTATATGGGAGAGTTTTTTGTTTTTGTATTGATATTATTTGCATATATTTTTTTGCAAAAAGTTTAAAATCATTTATATTGAAATGATTTTGAAGATTATTTATTATTTTTTTGTTTTTTTCTTTTAATGATTGTAATTGAGAGAAAAGTTGTTGATATTCTTTTTGAGTTGTTTCAAAATTTTCTTTTATTTGAAAATAGTAATTTTTGGTTTTTTTGAATAATTTAACACTTGGAGCTAAGATAGTTGCTATAATAAAAAGAGTCAATATTATATAAAAAAAGAAAAATAAAAAATTTTTAATTACATCAATTCCATATACTTTAATCTTTGGGATTTTAAAATTTTTTATATTAATTGAAGGCATTTTCATTGGTTGCCTTTATTGTATTTATAGATTTGAACCTATACCATCCATTTGGTAATTGATAAAAATATGTAGTAGTAGATTCAAAAATTGATTCAAGAGGTGGGAGCATTAATAGGTTATATACATCTTTTGTAGGGGTAATTCCATAAATTATAAGTTTATTTTTTGATAATAAAAATTTATCAAGTGTTATAGGGTCTGGTATTAAATCAAGTAAATTTTTAATAGAAGTTTTAATTACTGAATTTTGTACCAAAATATTTTCATATAGAGTTTTTTCAAGATTTATAATATCTTTTTGATTATTTAATTTTATGATTTGTTGTTTAAGAGAGATTATTTGTGTATTTAGTTTTTGTGAATCTTTAGTATAAAGATATGATTTGATAAGTAAAAATAGAGCAAATGAAATAAATAAGAAAAAAGATATAAAATAAAAAATTAACCATAATTTAGTATCTTCTTTAAAATATGGTTTTCTTTTAGGTTTTGTAAAACTATACATTTTCACTCTCACTTATATTATTTAAGGTTTTTAATAAATCAAAGTTTATTATTTCGTTCTCAAGTAAAAGTTCATCTTCTGTAAGTTTTTTTAAATTTTTTCCAATATTTATAGTATCTAAAAAAACTATTTTTTCTAAAAAATCATCGGAATAATTTTCATAATAATCTTTAATAGCATCTTTTAAATATTGAATAATATTATGTTCAATAGAAGTTAATTCTAAATTTGCAGCTTCATTTTCTTCATCTTCAAAATCTAAAATTTCTGCTTCTTCTTCAATATCTTCTGCTATCTCTTCTTCTAAATCAATATCTTCTAAAAGTTCAATATCTTCTTCTACTTCTTCGTTTTTTTCTTCTTTTATTTCAAAAATATCTGAGAATATAGGTATTTCATTTTTGTAAGCAAGTAAAGCTATGTTTTCTTTTAGGATTAAAACATATAAATAATTATTTCTTTTTTTTGCAAAAAAATCAATTGGTGCAAATATTGAATATAAAAAATCAATTTCAAATGGATATTCTTTTTTTATATTTACTAAATCATAAATTGATACAAAAATAGAATATTTGTTTTTTATACAAATAGATTTTATATTCTCAATTTCAATTTCTCTTTTTTTGAATTCTGATTTATTACAAGAAGGTATAACTCCTTGATTTATTGAATTTATAATTGTAGATATAAATGTTTGAGGATAATCATCTATTAATTCATTTATTTTTTCATTTAATTTTTCTTTTGAGTCAAATTCCTCTTTTATAGATTCAATTAATTTTGTATTTTTTTTAATCTCACATAAAAATTTATAATTTTCATCTTTATAAAAACTTATATAAACTTTTTTTATAAATCTTTCTATGAACATAGTGGATGCGCTTTTAGATAATTTTTTAGTTTTAATGAATCGCTTAATTTTGTATAAATTTGGGTAGTTGATATAAACTCATGACCTAAAAGTTCACTTACATCGGTTATTCTAGCTCCTTTTTCAAGCATATATGTTGCAAAAGAGTGCCTTAATTGATGAGGAGTTATATGTAGGCCTATTTTTTTAAAAGGCTTTTGGATAATATATCTTAATTGATTATCGCTTATTTGTATACCATTTTTTTCAAAAAGATATTTTTTAGGTTTATAAGTTTCAATATATTTTTTTAAAATATCTTTTAATTTTGGATGTATTGGAACCATTCTAGTTTTATTACCTTTACCTTTAATGCTTATCCATTCTCCTTTTATATCTTCAAGTTTAATATTTCTAGCTTCACTAATTCTAAGTCCTAATGAAAAAATTACCATAATTGCACTAAATTCTTCCAAATTTGCAATTTTTAAAGCTTCTTTTATATGTTCAATATTTACAGGTTTTGGGAGAGTTTTTGGAACTTTTATATGTTCGTCTCCTATGATTTTAAATTTATATCCTTCACTTTCTAAAAATTCTAAAAAACTTCTTATTGCAGAGATTTTTTTTGCTATTGTTTTTTTACTTTGTGTTGCTATTTTTAGTCTATAAGGAGTTATATCTATATATCCATCTTCTAATTCTATATGTTCTAAAGCCTCTTTTAATACAGTTTCATAGGTACGAAATGTTTCTTTTGATTTTGTTTTTTTAACATAATTTAAAAATTTTTTAGATTCTGTTTTCAAAAAGTTTTTCATATAACTCTCTTGCCTTTAGATATTTTTCTTTTGCTTTTTGTTTTAAACTTTCAGGTATTAACATAGATGGTTTTAATAATTTATATTCACTCAATAATATCTCAAGCATTATTTTTATTCTTTCTTTATCTTTTTTTGTTATGTTTTGTTTATTTGCGATTTGTTCAATTTTATCAAAATAATTGTTTGCATCATTAATAAAATTTTGCCATTGCTCAGCAATTTTTGCTTGAGTTTTAATGCTAAAAGCCATTTTATTATATGGATTTAAAGTATATGCTTCTGATGCTAATTTATAAGCTTTTTGATAATCTCCTATTTCAAAATAGAATTTAGCTTCTAAAGATAATCGGTAACTTGGATTAAAACTAAAATATCCTATGGCTAAAATTATTGTAATTCCTAAAAAAATAATAAATTTTTTTATATTACAGTTCCTTTTAATGTATGTTTATTAGCTTGAGTTATTTTTACATCTATTATTTTACCAAGTAAATTTTTATCTTTTTCAAATTTTACAGTAAAAAAGTTATCACTTTTACCCATTCCTTCTTCTTCTACCAATACTTTATATATTTTACCTATTTGATTTTGTGCTATTTCATCAAGTATTTGAGCGTGAAGATTTTGTAATTTATATAGTCTTTGTTTTGCTATTTCTTTGTCTACTTGATTTTCAAAATTTGCTGCTTCGGTTAAAGGTCTTGGAGAATATACAAAAGAAAAAATTTGCTCAAACCTAACTTTTTCCACAACTTCTAATGTTTCTTTGAAATCTTCTTCACTCTCCCCTGGAAATCCTACGATAATATCGGTAGTTATTGAGACATCTGGAATTTGTCGGATTAAATTAGCTCTATTGAGAAACCATTCTTTAGAATATCCTCTTTTCATAGCTTTAAGTATTCTAGTACTTCCGCTTTGAAGAGGGAAATGAATATGTTTACAAATTTTTGGATTTGTGGCAAATTCTTCCAAAAATTTATCATCAGCGTGAAGCGGGTGAGGTGAAGTAAAACGAATTCTCTCAATTCCATCAATTTTGCTAACTTCTTTTAAAAGGTCTGTAAAATCAACTTTAGGATGAGGTACACTAAATCTTTTTCCATAATTATTTACATTTTGTCCAAGAAGAGTAATCTCTTTAACACCATCTCTTGCTAAATTTTCAATCTGTTTTAAGATAATATCCATAGGAATTGAGATTTCTTTTCCTCTAGTTTTTGGGACTATACAAAAGGTGCATTTTTTATCGCATCCTACCATTATATTTACAAAATCTTTATAAGGATTTTTTCTTGTGTTTTTGAAAATATATGTTGTATCATCATAATCTATATCAGTAATTACTGCTTTTTCTTTATCAATTACTTCTTTAATTCTGCTGACATTTCTAGCTCCAAGTACAAAACTTACAAAAGGAGCTCTTTTTATAATCTCTTCTCCCATGTGGCTTGCAGTACAACCGCATACTCCAAATTTTGCAGTTGGATTTTGTTTTTTTAAAGCGCCAAGTTCGCTAAATAATTTAGCAACAGGCTTTTCTCTAACTGAGCAGGTATTAAGAATTATTAAATCAGCTTCTTTTGGATTTGAAGTAGTAACGAATTCATCGGAGAGTTCTCCGATGATATGTTCTGAATCTTTTACATTCATTTGACAGCCGAATGTTTCAATAAATAGTTTTTTCACTAACTGCCTTTAAATAATATGCATTTCATACATATATGAGCTCTCATCAAGAGCATATTTAACTTCTCTAAAATATACAGAATACCCTTCTTCTTCAAGTTTATCAATTAAATCTTTTAAATCTTTATAACTTGTATCTTTATGAAAATAAAAAAAGCTATTAGGTTTTATCTCTTTTAAAAAATCTTCAAAACTTTTTTCAACTATTTGGTTATCTGCACCTATAAGTTTAAGTTTCATAAAAATCCTTTTTAGTTATTATTTTATCAAAAATTTGTGTAAAATTATAACTAAAAAAGGATTATCGTGGAGAAAGTTCAAGAGTTATTATCGCTTGTAGCAAATGAAAAAGGGCTTGATTTTGATGAAGTAAAAGAAGCATTTAAGAGATCAATAATAAAAACAGCAAAAAAAATTTTGGGTGATATTAATATAGATGTAGAAATGGAGAATGGAGAGCTTAAAATTTATCAAAATTTTGAAGTTGTAAATGATGATAGAGCACTTGAGCAACCAGAAAAATATTTGTATTTAGATGAAGCAAGAGAATTTGATGAGAATATTCAAATTGGAGATAAATTAAAAGCTGAACTTGATTTATCTAAACTTGGTAGAAGTGGTGCTATGGCACTTCAAAGGGAATTTGAGAGGGAAATTACAAGACTTCTTGAAAATGAAATTTATAGAAAACTTATTTCTAAACTTAATACTATTGTAAGTGCAGAAGTTATAAAAGTAGATAATGAAGAAAATACTTGGGTTGAAATTGAAGGTGTTAAGGGTGTGCTTCCAAGAAGAAATAGAATTAAGGGTGAAAAATTTTATGTAGGAGATGTTTTAAAAGCATTACTTAAATATGTTCATTTTGATAACAAAAAAGGAATTACAATAGAACTTAGTAGAACTTCGCCTAAATTCCTTGAAAAATTAATAGAACAAGCAGTTCCAGAAGTTAAAGATGGAATTATAAAAATTCATGGAAGTGCTAGAATACCTGGAGTTAGAAGTAAAGTCGCTGTAAGTTCTCTTAATCCAAAAGTAGAACCGGTAGGTACTATTATTGGTAAAAGTGGAGTTAGAATTAATGCTATCTCAAATGAATTAAATGGAGAAAATATTGATGTAATAGAATATTCTAACAAGCCTGAAATTTATATAGCAAGAGCGTTATCTCCTGCGATTGTAAAAAATGTAAAAATTGATGAAAAAGAAGGCATTGCATATGTGGAAGTAGATCCAAGTGAAAAAGCAAAAGCTATTGGAAAAAATGGTGTTAATATAACTCTTGCTAGTATGCTTACAAAATACAAAATTGAACTTAAAGATTCTGAAGAGAAAAAAAGCGATACTTCAAAACTTGAGAGTTTATTTAAAATTTAAGGGATATAATGAAATATTTCTCTCTTTCTTTTATTATTGCGCTAATCGGTCTTGTTTTAGCTTTTTTTATTGGTAAATTTGATGGGGTATATCTTACAGCTATTTTAGCTATTTTAGAAATTTCTTTGTCGTTTGATAATGCAGTTGTAAATGCCAAAATATTAAAATCTATGGATAAAGTATGGCAAAAAAGATTTTTAACATGGGGTATGGTTATTGCAGTTGGAGGTATGAGATTAATTTTTCCTATCATAATAGTAGCGATTGCTGCAAATCTTGGATTAATGCAAACGATTCATATCGCTTTATTTGAGCCTCATAAATATCACGAAATTTTATTGCATACCGAAAAATTAATTTATGCATTTGGTGGAGCTTTTTTATGGATGGTATTTAGTGATTTTTTATTTGAAGAAAAAGATGTAAAATGGCTAAAACCTATTGAAAGAACTGCTGAAAAATTTGGAAAGATTCACAATATTTCTTTAATGATAGCAATTATTATTGGACTTATAATAATTTATGATTCAAAAGATTATAAAATTGCAATATCTTATTTTTTAGGACTTCTTAGTTATTCTTTACTTAAAGGAATAAATGAGTCTTTGAGTGCGGAGGGCATCAAAAATGGTTTTATAGGATTTATTTATTTAGAAATGCTTGATGCCTCTTTTTCGTTTGATGGAGTAATAGGAGCTTTTGCAATCACTCCAAATATTTTACTTATTATGATAGGTCTTGGAATTGGTGCTATGTTTGTAAGAAGTCTGACTGTTTGGATGGTAGAAAGAGGTGTTTTAGATGAATATAGATATTTAGAACATGGAGCACATTATGCTATAGGTATTTTAGCAGTTATTATGTTTTTAAAAATATTTTTTGAAATTAATGAAACACTTACAGGAACTCTTGGACTTTTGCTTTTGATTATTGCTTTTATTCATTCTAAATTAGAAGACAAAAAGTCTTCTTAATTTTTTATTTT
>JALVUH010000082.1 GCA_027035735.1 Nautiliaceae bacterium | reverse complement strand
TCAAGTAACACTTGAAGATGCCGAAGAAGCGGCTAAAAAATTTGAACTTTTTATGGGAAATGAAGTAGCTCCTAGAAGAGAATATATTCAAGCTAATGCAAAAGAAGTAGAAAATATTGATGTATAAGGAAAAAAATGAGCCTCTTTAAAAAATTTGTAATATGGTTTGGGAGTATTGTTTTTGTATTTTTGTTTGTTTTTGTTAGTGTATATTTTGGAGTTAAAAAAATTCAAAATTCAAAAGAAGTTTTAAATGATCAAATTGTATTAAAAGATTTGGTTTATCATTTGAATTTGAAAGAAAAAGATTATTTTATAAAAGAAGATAAAAAAGATGAAAATTTAGTATGGAAATATATAAATAAAATTCATGAACATATAGAAAATACTCCTGGAGATTTAGAAGAGAATATTGGAATGCCAGCAGATGTAAAAGGATTTAGAGAAGTTTTTGCAAAATATGTAAAAGATGTAGAACTTGAAAATCAATATGAAATTAAAGCTCATGATAATTTAAATAAAGCTATAAAAGCTTCAGAAATGTTAAGAGAAGAGGCTTTAAAAAATTTAGAGAGTTTAAAGGGTAATTTAAAAGAAGATATTCAAACTCTAAAAGATCAGATATTTTTACTTGATAAAGTAACACAAATAAAGATAAAAGAAAAAGATTATTTGCTTTATAGAGATGATAAATACTTTAATCAAATTTTAAAACTTTTAAAAGAGCTTAAAATTCATATTGAAAATACACCAGGAAATTTAGAAGAGAATGCTGGAATTCCGAAATTTTTGAATAATTATAAAAATGATTTGATTAAAATTAGACAATATTTCAAAGAAGAAGAACAATATAGAAATGAACTTAATGGATATTCTAATGAGCTTTTAAGCAAAGCAAATACTCTTTTAAAAGAAGCAAATCAATGGATGAATGAAGCTATTGATTCAATTGAAGTTAGTTTAGGGGTAATTTTCTTAATTGCATTAATTGTAATAGGTGTAATTTTATTGCTTATGAAAAAATATGTAATTGATAGAATAATTATATTGAGTGAAAAAATGGAAGATTTGGCAGAAGGTGAAGGTGATTTGACAAAAAGAATTCAAGTAAAAGCAGATGATGAAATAGGCAAAATTGCAAAAAGTATAAATATTTTTATTGAAAAATTAAAAAATATAATTCTTAATTTAAGACATTCTGCTCATATAGCAGATAATGTATCTAAAACTATTACTGAAAATAGTGTGGTTGTAAGCGATGCAGTTAAAGAGCAACAAAAAAGCATAGTAAAAGTAAAAGGATATATTGATAATATCAAAAATGATTTAGAGCCATCAGAAGAGAGCGTTAAAAAAACGGCTGAGGATATTAAAGAGACTCAAAAAGTTTTAGAAGATTTGGTTGAATCTCTTAAAAAAGTAGTAGAAGAGATTCATACTTCTGCAAACAAAGAAATTGAAACTGCTAATAAAGTGACATCTTTAGCAGAACAAACAGAACAAATTAAAGAAATTATAAGTATTATTAAAGAGATTGCTGACCAAACAAATTTATTAGCTCTTAATGCAGCTATTGAAGCAGCTAGAGCAGGAGAGCATGGTAGAGGTTTTGCAGTAGTTGCAGATGAGGTTAGAAAATTAGCTGAGAAGACTCAAAAAAGTGCAGGTGAGATTGATAGTGTAATTCAAATGATTATCCAAAGTGTAGAAACTACAAAACAAGAGATTGAAGAAGTGGCAAATAATTCTCAACAAATTGCTGAATCTACGAATTTATTAGTAGAAAAAGCAGATAATACAAATTCTAAACTTGTAGATACAATTAAACTCTCAAATGAAGCAATAGAAGAGACAATTAAAATTAATAATAATGTGAGATATTTAATTAAAGAGATTGATAAATTATTAAAAGATTCTGAAATTACAGAAAAAAT
>JALVUH010000081.1 GCA_027035735.1 Nautiliaceae bacterium | reverse complement strand
AAGAATGTTAAAAGAAGCAGGAGCAAAAGAAGTTCATATGAGAATAGCTTCTCCTGCTACAACTGGACCATGTTATTATGGAGTTGATACTCCTACAAAAGAAGAGTTAATTGCTTCAAAAATGGATGTTGATGAAATTTGCAAATATATTGAAGCAGATTCTTTAGCTTACCTCTCAATAGATAGACTTATAAAAGCAATAAACGACAAAAAAGATAATTACTGCTTTGCTTGTTTTGATGGTAATTATCCGATTCTTTAAGGAGATGTTATGGGATTATTTTGTAAAGAAGAAAAAAGTATAGATTTAAGTTTTATCAATAAATATCTAAATGAAATTAAACAATTTAATTTATACCTATCAGATGAAGAAAAACAAAATTTAAATTCATCTGATGAGATTAAAAAACTAAAAACAATGCTTGATATTTTAAGTAGAGAATTTTTATATTGGGAAACATTTAAAGAAAATTATCCTGTTGCTTTCTTTGCTGTAACTCCTAATAGAAAATTTATTGAATGGAATAGAGTTTTTGAAGAGTTAACTGACTGGAGTAAAGAAGAGCTAAAAAATATTGATTCAGCAGCAAAAGTTTTATGGCCAGTAAATCCAAAAGAATGTAAAGTATGTAAAATTGTTGGAAAATATGATACACAAGAAAAAAAAGCAGGATTTGATTATGCAGAGATTATAAATAAAAAAGGTGAAAAAATTCCTGTATTTGTATATGTTGTACCTATTTTCGTTCATGGAAAACTTGAGAGAACTTATGTAATACTTAGAGATAGAAGAAATGAAATAGCTCAAAGACAAGAGTATATGAAAAAAGCCCTTGCACCAATAATTGAAAGGCTTAAAAAACTTCAACAAAAAGATTTAAGAGAACTTATCAAAATTGATAATAAAGATTTAAAAGCACTTGAAGAGCCAATTAATGATATTATCATAACACTTCAAAATATAACTAAAAATATTATTGATGTAGCAAACGAAGTATATGAAAAAACAAACGAAACAAAAGAAAACTTAACTCAATCAATCAATTGGGCTCAAACTGACTTTTTAACAACTCAGCAAGATTTAATGACTAAAGCTAAATCTCTTGAAGAATCAACTGCTTCAATTGAAAATATGATAGAATTAATTAAAGATATAGCAGACCAAACTAATCTATTAGCATTAAATGCAGCTATTGAAGCAGCAAGAGCAGGAGAAGCTGGAAGAGGATTTGCAGTAGTTGCTGATGAAGTTAGAAAACTCGCTGAGAGAAGCCAAAAAGCTACAGCTGAAATTTCTTCTACAATCTCACTTATTAAAGATGCTGCTTTTTCAATTGTTTATGAAATAGACAAATCTACAAAAGATAGCGAACAGCTTGTAAATATCCTAAATCAAATAGATGAAAATATAACTCATATTGAAAATCTTGTTACTAAACTAAAAGAAGAAGTTAAAGACTTCAAATTAAACTAGACTTTTTTTCTCTTTTTTGTTATAAAAGTGCAAAAAAGAGGTGTAATGGAGAAGTTATATACATTTGGCAAATATCTAAAACAAAAATATAATCAAAAAATAAAAAAAGTTCCAATTTCTATTCCAGGATTTACTTGTCCAAATATTGATGGAACGGTTGCAAGAGGTGGATGTGTTTTTTGCGAAAATGAAAGCTTTTCTCCTAATTTTCAAAAAGAAAAATTTACTTTAAATCTAAATTCAAAAGAAAATCCATTACTTCAAAAACAACTAAATGCTCTAAAAACTCAATTTTTTAATACTTCTAGAGTTTATAAAAAAGTTTATGGAAGTGAAAAATTTATAGTATATTTTCAAAGTTTTACCAATACTTATGCCCCTTTTTCTACCCTAAAAATTTTATATGAAGAAGCTCTTAAATTACCTGATGTAATAGGACTTAGTATTGGAACAAGAACAGATAGTATTACTGATGAAACTTTAAATTATTTAA
>JALVUH010000080.1 GCA_027035735.1 Nautiliaceae bacterium | reverse complement strand
TCAAACTTAAAAGGAGCAATAAGTTGCATCCTTTTTAAAACATGAAGTAAAACAAAACTATCTTTGCCCCCGCTAAATCCAACAAGTACTCTATCACCTTCTTTAATTAACTCAAATTCTCCTTGAACTCTTCCTACAAATTTAGTAATTTTTTTTGAAAAGTAAATATCTTTAATTGGATTTAATTTCTGTTCCATTTATATAAATTTTTCCTTTTTTTATTTGAATATAAATTATTGCCTTGTTATTTTTTACTTGAATAAATGGTGCTATTATTGGATAAGATAAAGCAACTATAGAACCAATTTGAGGTGATGCCTCAACTTTTGCATTTAGAACTAAAAAGCTTAAGTTATCATTTTGTAATTTTTGATAATTTTTAGCTCCTTTTTTTACTGAAAAATTTACATCCGCAAACAAAAATCCCAAAGGTTTCATAAAAAATATATTTTTTATATTTAAATTTATATTTCCATTAAATCCATTATTCAATAAATCAATTATTCCTTTATTTTCACCATTTTGCAAAGAAAATAAAGCTTTTTTATTTAAATTTTCTAGATGTATATTTAATTTTGCTGAATTTAATTTAAATATAGGAGATTTTATCTCTTTTACAAAAAAACTAGATAAAATATCTATTGTAGAATTTTTATCAATTTGTATATTTTTAGAGTCTATATCCTGAATATTTATATGAATTGTTGGAAAATGCAATACTATATTTTGCAATCTAGATTCTTGTTCTATTTTATTTTTCAAAAATAAATTATCTGTAAAAATATGATTAAAAGAAATATTAAATTTATTGTTTTTAATATCTATATTTCCATCTTCATTTTTGAATTCTTTTAAATATACATAAACACCATTAAAATCTCTCCAAGATATAGTAATTCCATTTTCTTGAGAACTATTATTTAAAACTTTATATCTAAAATGTTTAAAATCGGGAGTTATTACATTAAATACAAATTTATTTTCTAAAAATTTGATATCTTCATTATTTTTTAAAACCAATTTTTTTACGATATTATGGAAAAATACTTCAGTTACAGGTAAATTTTTAAATTTTACTTCACTCAATAATTTAATATATTTAATTTCATTTTGATTAATAGCAGTTCCAGGAATTATAACTTCAAAAACTCTATCTGTAGTAAGATAATTACTTTTATTTTTAATTTCTTTTATAACTATTCCTTTTTGCTGTTGCAAATTTATTAGCATTGTATTGAATTTAGAATTCATTAATTTATCAAATACAATTGGAGTTGCAAAAATCATAACGATTAAAGTCAAAAACATAACTATTATTTTATTTTTCATTTAATTCCTTTAGCATTTCTATTAAAAATCTTGCACTAACTTTGCTACTTTCTTCTAAAAATTCATCAAAATCAACTCCCGCACCCTCTTCTGCCGTGTCGCTTATACTTCTTAACATAAAAAACGGCACATCAAGAGTCCAAGTAACACACCCTACAGCTCCACCTTCCATTTCAATCGCACTTGCCCTAAATGTTTTTGCTATCCATTCTTTTTTCTCACGAGAGTGAATAAACTGATCTCCACTAGCGATAATTCCCTCTTTTAGCTTAATTTCAAGTTTTTTTGCCACATTTCTTGCAATTTTATTAAGATTCTCATCACAATCAAAATAGACTTTTGATTCAGGAATAAATCCAGGCTCATATCCAAACACTGTCAAATCAACATCATGCTGGCAAGTTTTTGTAGCAATTATCAAATCTCCAATTTTTAAATCACTATCAATTGCCCCGGCAACTCCACTAAAAAGAATTTTTTTAGCACCAAATTTTTCTATAAGAATAGTAGCAGTAGTAGCAGCATTTACTTTTCCTATTTTAGAATAAGCTAAAACTAAATCAAGATTTTTGAATTTAGCTAAATAATACTTATTCCTTGCATACTCAATAACTTCTTTAACTTCAACTTCTTTTAAAAT
>JALVUH010000079.1 GCA_027035735.1 Nautiliaceae bacterium | reverse complement strand
CTTCTTGCAATTAGCCCTTCTTCATCAAGAGCATCACTTCCACAAGAATCTTTTAGTTTTGGAATACCAAAAAGTATAACTGCCTTTATTCCAAGTTCAATACACTCAGCTATCTCATCTAAAAATTCTTTTTCTCCATATTGATAAATCCCAGGCATTGATTTTATTTCATTTTTGCCTTTAAGTCCTTCTTTTATAAAAACAGGCATTATTAAATCATTTTTTGTAACATAATTTTCTCTTACTAAATCTCTAATATTACTATTAAGTCTAAGTCTTCTTAAGTTCATCTTATCTCCTTGTAACTTCCTTACATAAATCCACAAAATATTTAGCATTTTCAACTGGCACATCAGGTAAAATTCCATGCCCTAAATTAAAAATATGCCTATGCCCTTTCATAATTTCAGCAATTTTAATAACAGCTTCTTTTGTAGCTTCTTTAGAATATAGTCTTGTTGGGTCCATATTACCTTGAAGGGTATAGTTATCTTTAAAGATATCTAAAGCATAATCCATTGGTGTATTCCAATCTATTCCTAAAACATCAAATTCTCCATCCATATCACTCATATAAAGCCCAACACCTTTTGAAAATAAAATTACAGGAATATTTTTATAATTTTGTTTAATACTTTTTGCTATTTCTTTCATATATTCCCAAGAAAACTCAAAAAATTTCTCTCTCTCAAGTGCCCCTCCCCAACTATCAAATACCATTATAGCATCAGCACCTGATTCAATTTGTTTAGATAGATATTTTATAGTCTGGTCTGTTACTTTATCTAATAATTTATGAAGTAATTTTGGATTTGTATAAACCATTTTTTTAATTTTTGCATATTGTTTGCTTCCTCTTCCTTCTACCATATATGTAGAAACTGTCCAAGGAGAACCACTAAAACCTATTAATGCTTTAGATTCTGGCAAATCTTTTTTAATAAGTTTAATTCCTTTATAAACATATGAAATTTTCTCATATGCCCTCTCATCAAGCTCTTCAATATCTTTTTCATCATTTATTGTCTTATCAAAAATAGGTCCAACTCCTTTTTCAAATCTAAGTGGAAGTCCCATTTCCATTGGAAGATTTAGAATATCGCTAAACAAAATAGCAGCATCTACATCAAGTCTTTTTATTGGTTGAAGTGTAATTTCTGCAACAATTTCAGGATTTCTTGTCATATCAAGAAAATTACCAACTTTACGTCTCACTTCCATATATTCTGGCAGATACCTCCCAGCCTGTCTCATCATCCAAACAGGAGTATAAGGCGTCTCTTTACCAAAACAAGCATCAACAAAAACCTTTCCCATTTTTTCTCCTTAATTATTTAAAAATACCTTTTTCCATATGATATTCACATTTATTCATATCCATTTTTAAACCATTTTCCCCAAAAAGTCTTTTAATAACCGATACAAAAATATCAACTTCTGCACTATCTGCCATTTTTCTAAGAGTCATATTTGGATGATGCAAAAATCTTTTAAATGCATTATGAAGAACTTTTTCTACTTCTTCTTCAAGCTCTTCTGGAATATAATGTTTTTTTACAGCATTTTTAAGTGCTCTTTTTGAACATTCATGTGCCTTATCTTGTAAAAACTTAATCACAGGCTCAATTGAGACAGCTTGAAGATATTTTTCAAACTCTTTTACACATTTTTTTATAACTTTATTAGCTTCTTCTACTTCTTTTTTTCTTTTTTTAAGATTTTGTTCGCTTATCTCTTTTAAATCATCAACTTTTATAACTTTAATATTATCACACTCTACCTCTTCTACATCACTTGGAATTGCCAAATCAAACCAAAGTCTTTTAAAAGTTTTAGGTTTTATATGTTCTTTTTTTATAATATAACTAGGAGCAGAAGTCGCAGAAAATAAAAGTCTATAATTATTTATTAATTTAGGTAAAGACTCTATTGAATGCACATCAATATTTACTTCATCTCCAAGCTCTTCTTTTAGAGCAAAAGCATTTTCAACTGTTCTATTTACCAAAATAATATTTACACCCTCTTTTATCAAATTTTTACAAACAATCCTTGCAGTATCCCCTACTCCTACAACCACAGCAGAATATCCGCTTAAATCTCCTAATTCTTCTTTTGCACTTCTTACAGCAATACTTGCAACACTTACAGGTTCTGCAGAAATTTGAGTTTGATTTCTAATTTTTTTAGCACATTTAAATGAAAAATGAATAAGTCTTGTTAAATCTTGAGAAATAAAATGTTTTTCATAACTCTCTACAAATGCATCTTTTAATTGTCCTGTAATTTGTGTTTCACCAACTACCATAGAATCAAGAGAAGCAGCAACTTTAAAAACATGTTCTACTGCTTCTATTCCTTCATAAATTTCTGCTTTTAAAAACTCTTTAGGAGAGACTACCTTATAAAAAACTTTATCATAAAGTTCATTCAAATCTCTTTTTTTATCAAAAAAAATTTCTATTCTATTACATGTATGCAAAAACATAACTTCTTTAAAATCTTCAAAATCTTCAAGCTTTAATTTTGATAATTTGCTCCTAAGCACTACATCAGAATTTCTATAATTAAAACTAATTACAAAATACATATTTACACCTTTTTAACAAACTCCGTTTTAATATAAATATTTTTAGCTAATATATGTCCTGGAGTATCACCAAGGCGAATATTTTTAAAAACTTCTCCTCTTTTAATAGTATTTCCACCTTTTACATTCAAATCTTTAATTACCATCACACTATCGCCATTTTTTAGAACATTCCCATATGCATCTTTTTTAACTTCAACCTCTGCATTTGCCCATGCTTCTTCTTCAGGTTCTAAATACATCATATCAATTAAATCATTTCTTCCAAGCTCTTTTAAAAGTCTATATGTTAAAACTTTTACAGCACTTTTTTCACTCCACATAGTATCATTTAAACATTGAAAATGATTTTCATCTAAATTTCCACTCTCTATTTGAGATTTACAATCTTCACACAAATTTACATATTCATCTTTTGGTTCTACTTTAAAAGCAGTTACATTTTTATCACTTCCACATAATTCACAAATCATTTATTCTCCTTTTTAAATTCTGGATGGTAATCATTGTTTTGATTATTTTCATGAAATTCTATAGGTTTACTTACTTTTTGCATAATACCCATAATAAGTGTTACCAAAGCAACTGCAAACCAAGCACCCATACCAGCAAATAATACTCCTACCCACCAATATCCGTTAACTATACCTTGACCATAACTATGAAGTCCTTGAGCAATATAGAAATTCACTCCAAAATATGTCATTAAAATGAAAAAGAAACTCAAAAATGAAAGTAAAGAAAATATAAACTCTCCTCTCATTTTTGGAATCATTTTAGTATGAATAACAAGAGCATAAACTACCATACTAATCAAACTCCAAGTCTCTTTTGGGTCCCATGACCAATATCTACCCCAAGATTCATTTGCCCATACAGCACCAAGAAATGTTCCAATACTTAAAAGTGCCAATCCTATATATAAAGCAATATAAATAATATTATTTAATTGTTTAATTTGTAATTCCAAATCTCTTTTAAAATATTTTTCAATAGCAAAAAGAATCAAATTAAGAAATCCAAGCATACTACCAACTGCTAAAAACCCATAACTTGAAGTAATTACAGCAACATGAACTAACAACCAATATGACTTAAGCACTGGCACAAGATTTGTAATTTGAGGATCAATATTGTTAAGATGAGCAACCATCATAAACATACCAGCTACAAAAAATCCTGCACCAAAAGAAAGCATTGAACGCCTAAAGAAAATAAGAGAAGCAAAAGCAGCACCCCATGCAATAAATATAATAGATTCATAAGCATCAGACCATGGAGCATGTCCTGCTATATACCATCTAAGTATCATATTTCCTGTATGAAGCAAAAATGCAATCCATCCCAAAATAACTATAATTAATTCTAATTTTTTATATTTTTTTAATTTTAAAATTTCAATAAATCCTAAAATAATAGCAATAAGACCTAATGTAGAATAAATTCCTATTAATTTTGGGAAAATTTGTAACCTATTATATGTAATTTCCCATTTTATTCTACTAGGACTTGGAAGAATTTTACCACTATATGTTTTTTGAAGCTGATAAATTTTAAGTCTTGCTTTTTTTACTGCTTGTGCATTATATGTTTGATATCCATAAACTAAATTTTTAAATAAATTAAAGTAAAAATTTGCATCCATCGGACTCATAAGTCCCATTTTTACAGCTTGTTCAAGCTCTGGTAAAGAAAACCATTTATAATTCATTCTTGAAGCATGAGGAGTTGGGAAAAGATGAAAAATTGATGCTGTATAAACTGTAAAAGCTACATAAACTCTTTCATTTACTTTTAAAAATTCTCTTTGTAAAACATTTCTATCTTTGTTAGGAGTTCTTAAAGCTTGATCAACCTGTTTTTGAAATTTAAAATTACCTTTTGCATCAAAAAATGCATTGTATGGAGCATATTTTCCTTTAATACCTAATAATTTTCTAATAGTAGGATGTCCTACATATATTAAAGGTAATTTTTGAAACTCTTGAGGAAACGCAACCATTCCTGCAACTATTTGATTGTAATTCATTCCAAGTAGATGAGATTTGTAAGTCATTTTATGAACTATATCCAAATCTAATGTATCCATTGGCTCAATTCTACCTCTTTCTTGAACAAGAGTAAGAGCCCATTGATTAGAAGGTTTTAAAGATTTTTTAATATATTCATGCAAATCAAATGCATGCAAATTATGGGCACTCATTAAAAATAGAGCAATTCCAAAAAGACCACTTTTTTTAAGTTTTTTAACAGTAAGCATAAATCTTGATTTTTTATATACCATACTCCAGAAAAATCCTATAGCCAATAACAGATATCCAAGATATGTTACATACATTCCTGGGTCATGGTTTACTGAAAGAATACTTCCTTTTCCATCCATATCATAACTCGCTTGATAAAATCTATAACCTCTATACACTAAAATATGATTCATATAAATATGATATTGAAAAGTTTTATGATGAGCTTTATCTATAATCGTAACATAACTATCATAACTACTTGGTTGCATACTTCCTGGATATTTACGCAAAACAAATCTATCAAGCCTTACAGTAAATCCAAGTTTTTTAGGATATACATCTGTTGGATTTGCTTTAGATTTTTCAACCATTATAAAATCTTTACTTTCGCCATCTCTTAGATGAAGCTGTCCTTCATACCCAAAATATCTAGTAATAGCAGCACCTAATAAAATCACAATAATTGAAACATGTAATAAAAATATAGGAGGCTTTTTATAAGTTTTATATCTATACATAACACCAATAAGATTAATACCTAAAAGCCACATGATAGCTTCAAACCATTTTGTCGCATATACATATTTCCAAGAATCAGTCATGCTAAAAGCATGTTTTACACCCATAGAATCTACATAAAATCCAAGAGTAGCCCATGCCATAGCAGCAATAAAAATTAAAGCCAAAATTACTGCCATTTCTATAGAAAAAAAGAAATTATAAATTTTTTTTAAAGCTGAATTATTCATTTTTTACCTTCATAACTATTATATATTTCTTCTAATCCTTTTAAAAATACTTGTGGAGGTCTAGCACCGATTATTTCTCTATAAAGTTCTCCATTTGGTTTGATAAATAAAATTGTAGGAGTTGAACCTGTAAAATATGCCTGAACTTCAACAGGGATATTATCTCTATCAGCCAAATAAAATACAGGAATAAAATGAGAATTAATATAATTTGCTACTTTATCATTACTATAAACTTGAGAAGCTAAATATCTACACGGAGGACAATGCGATAAAGAAATATCTACCATTACTAACTTATGCTCTTTTTGAGCAATCATTTTTGCAGTATTATAACTAATAGCCCAATCTACTTTCCCACTCCAATCAAAAGCAAATGCAAACACTACACCCACTAAAAATAACAACATTTTTTTCATGGTTACCCTTTTTTTAGGTATTTTAACATAAATTTAATGCTAAATTTACAAAAAAAAGAAAAAAAAGAAGAAAATTATTCAGAAAGAACTTCTAAAAGATTAGGATGAGCAAAATGAGTCATTATTCTGTCATTATGACATTCTACACAGCTAACATTTTGTCCTTCATTTTTTGGTTTCCAATAAAACTCTTCATGTATTTTTTTAATATTTTCACTAAGTCCTATTGCATGTTCAGGATCTCTTATACCTTTATGACATTTTAAACATGCACTATCATATACATAATTTTGCATTTCATTGAAATTTTCTTTAAAATCTACTTTGTGAATTAATCCAATATGAGCTAGAAAATCTCTTGTCCCGCTAATACCTTTCATTACTAAATATCCAGCAATTGAATTGTGCGGTAAATGACAATCGGTACATTCAGTTGCAGCAAATCCTTGAGGATTATTACCTCCATGAACACTAATTTCAAAAGTTTCTGCCATTGGCTTCATTTCATGACAGCTCATACAAAATTCAGGTTTTCCAGTCTCTTCTACTGCTACTGCAGCTACATAAGCCAACCCAAGCCCAATAATAACGCCACAAATTAGAGAACCCCAAATAGCTTTTTTACTTGCCATAAGCTTTACCTTTTTTTAATTTGTATTATAAATAGATAGTGTGCTTAAAAAGTGCTTTTTTTAGATAAATCTATTACAAAAACAGCTCCATTTTTAGAATTATATGCATAAAGTTCTCCATTAAAATGTTGATTAATAATAACTTTACTCATATAAAGTCCAATACCTGTACCTTGAGATTGGAATTTAGTAGTGAAATATGGTTCAAATATTTTATCTTTTATCTCTTCTGGAATTCCTCCCGCATTATCTTCTATTTCTATTTTTTTACCATTAATTCTAATCCAAATTTTTCTATTTTTAATATCTCTTTCTTTTAATACATCAATGGCATTATTAAGAATATTTAATATTACTTGTGAAAATTCACTTTTGTATCCCACAATAGATTCTGTTTTTATAAAATCCAACTTAACTTCTACTCTATTTTGTTTAAGTCTCCCCTCAATTAATTTTAAAGCTTCTTCTATTATCTCTTTTGGACAGAATTCTACCTTTTTTGTATCTTTTTTAAAAAAATTAGTAAAATCATCAATTGTTTGAGACATATATTGAATTTGAGCATTAGCTTGAGTCTTAAATTTTTCAATAAATTCAGGAGTTAATCTATTTTTGCTTGCCGCAAGTTCAAAATTTTGAATTAAAAGAGATAATCTAGTTAATGGATGTCTCCATTGATGTGCTATATTTCCTAACATTTCACCCAATGCTGCTAACTTACTTTGAGCAATAAGCAATTGTTCTTTTTCTTGTCTTTTTTCAATTTCTTCTTTTACTCTTCTATCCAACTCTTGATAAAAAGTATATAAAGGTCTTGAAAAAAACATTCCAAGAGGAATAGCAAAAAAAATAGATAAAATTATCATAATAACAGTAAGAGTTTTTGAAATTTCGTTTGTTTTATTTATAAGATTTTTATTTTGTATAAAAATCATTTTAATTTTATTATTTAATTTTTTAATATATATTCCTTCTGTGACAAAACCTTCATTAGTTTTTAAAATTTTTTTATTTAAAAAATAACTAAATATATCATTCAAATTTTTATATTTATAAACATCTGATAATAAAATATTTCCATTTTTATCTATTATAATAAAATGATAAAAATTATTATTTCTAAATAATCCTTTAATTAATGCCTTTACTTCAATAAATCCTGGGAATTTTTCTATTTTTACAGGCGCAAACGCAATAAATTCTATAGCATTATTTTTAAATTTTTCTTGAAAAAAAATATTTTTATCACTTTTAAAGTTTTCAACCTTCAAAAATTTATCTGAACTTCCACAATATATTGTTCCGTTTATCTTTTTACAAGAAATAATATTTTTTCCATAATTATTAAAATAATCTATTTGAATCAAATCACTATTAGCATAAAGCATTGTTTTGAATACAGATTTTAAAATAGCATCATTAGGAGTAAAAGTAGAATTAAAAATATCATTTTTAGCAAGAGCTAAAGTTGTATTTTTTATAATATTTTCTTTTGCTTTATAGTTCAAATAAATATTTTCAGCCAAAATTTTAATTTTATCTTCAAATTCTTGAGTAGTAAGTCTTGTAAACATATAAATTGAAGTATAAGTAGTAATCACAATAATTACAAAAGCAAAAATAACAAAGGCAAACGTTAAATCAAATTTAAAATCACTTGAACTTCTCAATCTTATATCCAATACCTCTTATATTTTTAATGAAATTTTCATGTAATTTATTTCTTAATTTTTTAACTTGAGTTCTTATTGTATTATTACAAATATCTTTTCCATCCCATACATAATCTTTAAGTCTCTCAAGCTCCACTACTTGCCCTATATTTTTAACAAGCATTTCAAGAAAATATTTTTCATTCTGAGTTAAATCAACCTCTTCATCTTTATAAAAAAGTTTCAATTTATCTAAGTCAAATTTATAATTTTGTGTAATCTTAATTTCATTTGTATTTTTAAAAACAAGTCTTTTAATTCTAAGTTCAAGCTCTTTAAGCTCAAATGGTTTTTTTATATAATCAGCAGCTCCTAAATCAAATGCTTTTTCTACATGATCTATATCTGAATAAGCAGTTATAAAAATAACTGGCACATCTTTTGCATAATTTTTAAGTTCTTTGTAAAGTTCATATCCATTCATCTCTGGCATATTGATATCCAATAAAAAAATATCATAATGATCTGGATATACTTCTTCTAATGCTTTTATTGGAGAAGAATAGTAATCTACCCTATTATCTTGCATCTCTAAATACTCTTTTATTGATTCACCAATAAACTCATCATCTTCAACTAATAATATTCTCATTAATAACCCTTATATTTGGATGAAATGCTTTCGTTGAAAGTATTACATTATCTCCAATTTTTAAATTTTTTGCTTCATTTTGAGATATTACACATTCAATAATATTATTCCCCACACTCACTACTGCAATATTTATAATATCTGCTTTTATTATATCAATAAGCTTTCCTCTTATTGTAAATTTTTCACTTGTTTTTGAATTTATCAAAAGTTTTTTAGCATTTCCATATCTTTTTATTTTTCCATAATTTAATTCTACCAAATTATCTGCTAATTTATATACTTCACTTGAAGAATGACTAACCATTATTGTAGTTAAATCAAATTCTTTATGAAAAAAATATAATCTATCTTGTAAATCTTCTCTTCTTTTCTCATCAAGTGCAGAAAAAGGTTCATCTAAAAGCAAAATTTTAGGCTTTCTCATCAAAGCTCTAGCAAGTGCTACTCTTTGTTTTTGACCTCCACTAAGAGTATTTGGATATCTATTTTTTAAATTTTCTATACCACTAATTTTTAATAAATGATTAGCTAAATCTTTATCATTTTTTACATATAATAAATTTTCTAAAACATTCATATTAGGAAAAAGCGCAAAATCTTGAAAAACAAATCCAATTTCTCTTTTTTGAGGAGGTAAAAAAATTTTTTCATTTTGCCATATTTCTTTATCTACTATTATTTCACCTTCACTTTTTTCAAGGCCTGCAATAATTCTAAGAAGTGTAGTTTTTCCACTACCACTCTCTCCTATAATTGCTAAAAACTCCCCTTTTTTAATATTTAATTTAAATTCCAACTCCATATTTTCAATTACACCACTTAACTTTTTTCTAACATTAATATAAATCATATCTCTTTCTTTGATTATGATTTATAAAATATACAAAAAACAACACCAAAAAACTAATTATAAGTAAAATTGCACTATATATATGAGCTGAATGATAATCTAAATTTTCAACATAATCATAAATTGCCACACTAGCAACCTCTGTTTTACCTGGAATTGATCCTCCAACCATTAAAACTACTCCAAATTCTCCTATAGTATGAGCAAATGTAATAACAATCGCCGTAAGAAGTGAAGATTTTATATTTGGCAATATAACTTTAAAAAGTGTAGTTAATCTACTCTTTCCACTAAGATAAGAAGCTTCAATAATATTTTTATTTAACGTATCAAATCCACTCTGAATAGGCTGAATCATAAAAGGAAAAGAGTAAATACTACTTGCTACTACAAGCCCTGGAAAAGAAAAAACCAATTTTAAATGAAATAATTTATACACCACTCCTCCCAAAAAAGAATCAGGAGATAAAAATACAAGTAAATAAAACCCTAAAACAGAAGGAGGTAATACTATAGGAAGAGCGGTAATAGTCTCTAAAAAAGGTTTGATTTTTGATTTTGTATTTGAAAGATACCATGCATATGGAATACCTATAAAAAGTAAAATCAATGTTACTATAAAAGCTAACTTAAAAGATAAAATAAAAGGAGTAAAATCAATCATTTATTACCTCTACAATAGAAATATCACTTGCTTTAAAATATAAATATGCTTCATTTTCAAAATTTATACACTCTTTTAGCATTATAACTTCTATTTCAAAATTTTTATATTCACATATAATAGAAGCTAAAATTTCTCCCTTTGTTATATTTTTGATATTAACTTTTAATCTATTTTCAAATTCACACTTTTCTTTACTTAAAAAAAGCTTTGTAGGTTTTATATAAAGTTTTGCTTTTTGATTAATTTTAATATCTAAATTCATTTGTAAAATCAAAACTTTTACCTCTTCAAAATACAATAAATTTAAATTATCTAAACTTTTGATGTTTTTTAACTTTGAGATAATTATATTCATTGATATCCAAATTTTTTAAATATTTTTCTTGCTTTATTCGTTAATAAAAATTGATAAAATTTTTTAGCATCTAAATTTTTACTAATTAACAATTCGGCCTGATTAATTGGTTTATAAAGTGATGTATTTATATCTTTGTAATAAAATTTCATTCTTTTTATATTATTTGAATAAATTAAAGATTTACTTATAACACCCACATCAGCTCCATTTTTTACATAAGAAATTACAGCAGGAATTGTTTCTGCATATACTAATTTATCTTTTATTTTAGAATAAATACTAGAATTTTTAAATGCTTCAACCGCTGCTTTTCCATAAGGAGTTGTTTGAGGTTTTGAAATGGCTATAGTTTTATAATTTGAAAGATTTTTTAACGATAAATTTTTATATTTAAGAGAAAAAAGACCTATTTTCCCTCTTGCATAAATTTGAGGAGGTAAAATCCCTATTCCTTTTGAATAAAGAAATTTTGGATATTTCATATTAGCAGATAAAAAAATATCATAAGGAGCTCCTCTCAAAATTTGAGCTGTAAGCTTACCACTACTTGAAGTTATAAATCTAACTTTTATATTTGGATATTTTTTATTAAAAGCTTTAACAATACTTGGCATTACATATGTAAGATTAGCAGAAGCTGCTACATATATTTGAGAAGCAAATAAACTAACACTTAAAATAAAAAATAAAAATTTTTTCATTTTATCCTCCATAAAGGCTCTCCCGAGTGGAAATAAAGCCTTTATGGAGGCAGGGTTTCTTTCCAACTCGGGAGGCTTAATTTTTTCAAATTAAACCCTATCGGCTATACCTCCATAGCTTAAGCCTTAGGAAATATAGCTCGAAACCCTTTTTGATAATTGTATATTAAATTCAAAATAATGTCAATTTAAAAAAAGTGCCTTATAAGTGCTTTTTTACTTAAATTTAACTTAAAAACTTGTTTAAAGACTGTAAAAGAGTTATCATAATATTGTTAAAATCCCAAAAGGAGTGAAATATGTCAATGAATAGAAGAGATTTTCTTAAAACAACCGCAGCAGTTGCAGCAGCAAGCGCTGTAGGATTATCTATCCCAGAAGATGCAAAAGCACAAGCTGAAGAAGCTCAACAAGGCTGGCACTGGGACAAAGCTGTTTGTAGATTTTGTGGAACTGGATGTGGTATTATGATTGCTACAAAAGATAATAAATGTGTAGCAGTAAAAGGTGACCCTCTAAATCCAGTTAATAGAGGAATTAACTGTATTAAAGGTTATTTTAATGCCAAAATTATGTATGGTGCTGATAGATTAACTCAACCGTTACTTAGATTAAATGAAAATGGTGAATTTGATAAAAATGCTCCATTTAGACCTGTTAGCTGGAAAAGAGCATTTGATGAAATGGAAAGACAATTTAAAAAATACTATAACAAATATGGACCAACATCAATAGGTATCTTTGGTTCGGGTCAATATACAATTGAAGAAGGTTATGTAGCAGAAAAATTAGTAAAAGCTGGATGGAGAAGTAATAACTTAGATCCAAATGCAAGACACTGTATGGCAAGTGCAGTTGTTGGATTTTATCAAACATTTGGAATTGATGAACCAGCTGGTTGTTATGATGATATTGAACTTACTGATACTGTTATTACTTGGGGTGCTAATATGGCAGAAATGCATCCTATTCTATGGGCAAGGGTATCTGATGCAAAACTAAATAATCCAGATAAATATTATATAGTTAACCTTTCAACTTACAGAAACAGATGTTCAAACCTTGCAGATATGGAAATTATTTTTAGACCAAATACTGACCTTGCAATTATGAACTATATCGCAAGAGAAATTGTTCATAGAAATAAAGTAAATTGGGATTTTGTTAAAAAATACACAGTATTTGCAACAGGTTTCCCTGATATTGGATATGGTATGAGAAATCCAAATTCACCATATGTAACTCCAAAAGAAAAAGATACTGTAGAAAAACAAGTTGAAAAAGTAGTAACAGAAGAAGAAGGTATAGCACTTAGCCCAATTGGTAAATGGAAAGCCGGAGATATTATGTATATGAAACATGCCAATGGAAAAGGCCCATTCAAACATTGGGAAATTACATTTGAAGAATTCAAAAAAGGACTTGAACCATATACACTTGATTATGTAGCAAAAGTAGCAAAAGGTGATAAAGACGAATCACTTGAAAGCTTTAAAGCAAAACTTAAAAAATTAGCTGATTTATATTGTGATCCAAACAGAAAAATAATATCTTTCTGGACAATGGGATTCAACCAACATGTTAGAGGAAGCTGGGTTAATGAACAAATTTATATGATTCATCTACTTCTTGGAAAACAATCAGAACCTGGAAATGGAGCATTCTCTCTTACAGGTCAACCTAGTGCTTGTGGTACTGCAAGAGAAGTTGGAACATTTGCTCACAGACTTCCAGCAGATTTACTTGTAGCAAATCCTAAACACAGAAGAATAGCAGAAAAATTATGGAAAATTCCTCATGGAACAATTAATCCAAAAGTTGGATATCATTATGTAAAAATGATGAGAGAACTTGAAGCTGGTAATTTAAAATGGGTATGGGCTCAAGTAAATAACCCTTGGCAAGATACAGCAAATGCAAATCACTGGTTAAAAGCAGCAAGAACTATGGATAACTTCATTGTAGTTAGTGATTGTTATCCAGGAGTATCTCCAAGAGTAGCTGATTTAGTATTGCCATCTGCTATGATTTATGAAAAATGGGGAGCTTATGGTAATGCTGAGAGAAGAACTCAACATTGGAGACAACAAGTAATAGCACCTGGTGAAGCAATGCCTGATTTATGGCAATTAACAGAATTTGCTAAAAGATTTAAATTAAAAGAAGTATGGCATGAATGGAAACTTCCTGATGGAACAGTCTTACCAGATGTATTAGAAGAAGCAAAAGCAATGGGTTATTCTCCAGAAGATACATTATTTGATGTATTATTTAATAGAGAAGAATACCGCAAAAATTTCCCATGGCCAGATCCAATTGCTAGAGATGAAGGCGGTAGAATGCATCCAAATACTGAAGCTGAGGGAGATTTCAGAAATGTTGTAGGAAGTGATGGTAAAGTATTTAAAGGATATGGTTTCTTTATCCAAAAAGCTATGTGGGAAGAATATAGAAAATTTGGTCTTGGTAGAGGTCATGATTTAGCAGACTTTGATACATATCAAAAAGTAAGAGGACTTAGATGGCCAGTAGTAAATGGACATGAAACAAAATGGAGATTCAATGTAAATTATGACCCATATGCAAGAAAATATGCAAAACCTGGTGATAAATTTGCATTTTATGGACCACTTCTTAAAGCAATTCCAAAAGGTGATTTAAAAGGTCCTAAAACTCATAAAAAATATCCATTACCAAATAAAGCAAAAATATTCTGGAGACCGTTTATGGTGCATCCGGAAGATCCTAAATATGATACAAAAGGATATAAATTCTGGCTATGTACAGGAAGAGTTCTTGAACAGTGGCATACAGGAACTATGACTATGAGAGTTCCAGAATTATATCGTGCAATGCCAGAAGCATTATTATACATGAATCCTGAAGATGCAAAAGAGCTAGGTCTTGAAAGATTTGATTTAGTAGTTATTGAATCTAGAAGAGGAAAAGTTAAAGCAAGAATTGAAACAAGAGGTAGAAATAAACCTCCAAGAGGTCTTGTAATGCTTCCATGGTTTGATGAAAAAATATTAATTAATAAATGTACACTTGATGCAACTTGTCCATTAAGTAAAGAAACAGATTATAAAAAATCAGCAGTTAAAATTTATAAAGCATAGGAGATATTTTGGATAGAAGAACATTCCTTAATAATCTAATTCAGCTATCAGCAGCAGCGACTGCTGCTGGTGCTATTGCAAGTGCATTTGCGGAGGAAAATAAAGATAAACCTTTAGCACTTAGACCTCCAGGTGCTTTACCTGAAAAAGAATTCATAAAAACATGTATTAGATGTGGTCTATGTGTTGACGCTTGCAAAAATAGAGAGAATAAAATGATTATTAATGGAAAAGAGATAGATACTTTGTATTTAGCAGCACCGGGAGATAATGCTCCTATTGGGACACCATTTTTTCATCCAAGAACAGGGCCATGTTTTATGTGCGATGATATTCCTTGTATGTATGCTTGCCCTACAGGGGCATTAACTCCAAAAGAGTGTCAAAATGATAAAGGCGAAGTAGCAATTGATTACGCTAAAATGGGTGTTGCTGTAATTGATCCTAGTAGTTGTATTGCATTTTGGGGATTGCAATGTACTGCATGTTATAGAGCATGTCCTGAAATGGATAAAGCAATTACAATTGAATGGAAACCAAATGAAAGAACAGGAGAACATGCCTACAGAATACCTGTAGTTCATGAAAAGTATTGCACAGGATGTGGAATGTGCGAAATGGCATGTATTACTGAAAAACCAGCTATTAAAATCTTTCCAAGAGAAGTATTTCTTGGTAAAGTTAGCAATAGATACGTCAAAGGATGGAGCAAACAAGACCAACAAAGAGTCAAAAATGCAAGCACTAAAACAACAACAAAAACTCCTTGGAGTAGCGAAAATCCTATTCAAAACTTAAATCAGGGAGTAAATTGGAATGATTAAATTAATTACAAAAAATAGATATCTTATCCTTAGACGTATTACACAATTTTTAATTTTGTTTTTATATTTTGGAGCAAATTATTATGGATGGAAAGTATTAATTGGAAATTTAAGTTTTTCAAAATTATTTAATACTATTCCATTAACTGACCCTTATGCATTTTTACAAATGTTATTTGCAGGAGCTGTAATTAGTTCAAATTTGATTATTGGATTAATTGTAGTATTGCTTTTTTATGGAATTATTGGAGGAAGAGCTTATTGTAGCTGGGTATGTCCTGTAAATTTAATTACAGATTTAGCTGCATGGGTTAGAAGAAAAACCCATCATGAAAAAGATAACTTAGTAAGTGCAATGAAAATCAAAAAATTTAGATATGCATTTTTGATTGCAATGCTTATTTTTTCAACAATTATAGGTGCAGCAGCATATGAATTTATAAATCCTATAGGAATTTTTACAAGAGGAGTTGCGTTTACTTTAGGATTTGGATGGGTATGGCTTTTAGTAATTTTTATTTTTGATGCATTTGTTCTTAAAAATGGATGGTGTGGACATATTTGTCCTGTAGGCGCAATGTATAGCCTAATAGGAGCTAAAAATATAATCCGCGTATATCATACAAAAGAAAATTGCACAAACTGCGGAAATTGCTTCATGGTATGTCCAGAAGCTCAAGTTTTAGGACCTGTAATTAATAAAAAAGATGATTATATTACAGGAATAGAATGTACAAATTGTGGAAGATGTATTGAGGTATGTGAAGATAATGCTTTAAAATTTTCACTTAGAAATTTTATAAAAGGAGAAAAAAATGAAAAAAATAGCTCTAATTAGTGCAGCAACTGCACTTTTATTATTAACTGGATGTAATCAAAAAATGACATCTGCAAATAATAATACTGTTTCAGAAAAGCCTGTAAAAATCACCGGTATTAGAAAAGCTGGACTTGAAAAAGATTCACAAAATTTACCTGTTGTTCAATATAACAATCAACCTCCAATTCCTGGAAAAGTTAAACTTTATAAAACTTCTTATGTAACAGCACCTCCAATGATTCCTCATAGTATTAAAGGTATGGTTCCAATTACTGTTCACAATAATATGTGTCTAAATTGTCACTTACCACAAAATGCAAAAGCTTTAGGTGTTACTCCTATGCCACCTGATCATTTTGTTGATAATTTTGAAAATGGAAAACATGTGAGAAGAGTAGCTGGTAGTAGATATTTCTGTACAACTTGCCATGCTCCTCAAGCTAAACTTAATCCTGTAGTTGAAAATAGATTTGAATCTATGAAAGCTAGTGTAGGAATGAAATGATAGACAAAAGCAAAAGAAATCTTTTTAGGAGAGTCTCTTCTCCTTTTAAATCTTTTATTTATCCTCCCTATTTTGAAAAAAAAGAAGATTTTTTAAAGTGTCTTGAATGTGAAGATAAACCTTGCATAAAAGCATGTCCTGAAAAAATTATTGAAATTGAAGAAGAAAAACCAGCGATTAAATTTGGGATAAACGGATGTACATTTTGTGATGAATGTGCAATCGCTTGTCCTAAAGATGTATTAAATATAAAAAATAAAAAAAATAAACTTAATGCTGAATTTTTAATAAATCCTAAAACTTGTCTTGCATGGAATCAAACTATGTGTTTTTCTTGTCAAGATATATGCGAAGAAAATGCTATAATATACAAAGGAATGTTTAACCCTATCATTGATTTAGATAAATGCACAGCTTGTGGATTTTGTATAAGTGTATGTCCTACTTATGCCATAGAAGTGAAGATAGTTTAAGGAGATAAAATGAAAAAATTATTTTTATTATTAATGAGTATAGTATTTGCATTTTCATTGTCTACACTAAAACCTTATAAATTTTATAGATATAACTATTATATTTCAAAAGTAGCTTTCAATAAAAAATATTTAATAGTAGGACTTGAAAATGGTCATATTTTAATTAATGATTTTAAAACAAATAAAAAATTATCTGAAATAACATTGCCAAAAATTCATGATTTTATGGGAAATTTAATGGCAATGCCGATTTATTCACTTGATATATCCCCAAATGGTGAAAATCTTTTAATCTTAACTCAAGGAGAAAACGCTACAAGAATTTTATCTATATATAATTTTAAAACAAAAAAAATAACTAAATATTTTCAATCAAAAAAATTATTTATGCAAGCAAGATATATTAATAATAATGAAATTTTTTTAGCTCTTTTAAGTGATGAAGTTTTACTTTATAATCTAAAAACCAAAAAATTTTTATATGATAATCAAATAGGAAATTATGTATTTTCTACATTTGCTCTTAATGAAAATAAGACTAAAGCAGTAATTGGAGATGAAAGCGGAGTAGCACATATTGTAAATACACAAACAGGTAAAAAAATAGAAGATTTAATGGGATACAATAAAAATAAAACAATTGCTCTTGATTTTGTAAAAAATTATGTAATTAATGGAAGCGATGATAAAAGAGTAGCTATATATGATATAAATACAAAAAATATGGTCTATAAAATGGATGATAAATTCTTGCCTTATGCAGTAGCCCTATCTCCAAAATTAGATAAATTTGCACTTCAATATGATGAAAATAATAATATTTTAGTCTCAACTATATATGGAAAACCTCTATTTTTACTAAAAGGTCACCAAATGCCCCTTATTAATATGAAATTTTTAAATGAAAATACAATAATTAGTTATTCACCAAGTGAAATAATAATTTGGAAATTAAAGGAGAAAAAATGAATATATCAAGTATTATTGTTAAAACAAAACCTGAAAATTATGATGCTGTATGGCTAAATTTACAAGAGAGTGAACTTTGTGATGTTCATTTTGGAGATAAAAAAAGAGGTATTATAATAATTACAATTGAAGGTGAATGTGTAGAAGAAGAAATAGAAAAACTAAGACAGATTGAAGAGATGCCTTATATAATAAGTGCTGATATGCATATGAGTTACTGCGAAGAAGAGTTAGATAAAATGATGGAAGAGATTGATTTTGAAAAAACTGTAGAAGAACTTAATAAAGAAAAAAAAGCAGAAGAAATTAACTACTTTGGCTCTCTTAAAGGAAAATATTAAAAATTTTCTACCTTTACTCCTTTTGGCACTTTTAAGACACATAAATTTAATACAATTTTAAAGAGATAGTCAAAAAGGAGTGAAAATGAAAAAAACACTTACAGCAGGACTAAGCATTGCAGCAATCGCTTCAACAGCATTTGCAGCAAACAGCTTAGATTCAAATCCAAACTATGTAAAACTTAAAAACTTCCACCCAAAAGGTGTAAGTAATCAACAATGTCTAATGTGTCACAAAACTATGGACCCAGGTATTGTATCAGACTGGGAACATTCTAAACATGCAAAAGCTGGAGTTGGCTGTGTTCAATGTCACGTAGTACCAAAAGACTATCCAACAGCATTTAAAAACCATCCTTATCAAGGACCAAATTGGACAGTTCAAATCGCAGTTTCATCTGTAACTTGTGCAAAATGTCACGCAAAAGAAGTTATTGAATATCTAAATTCTGGACACGCAAGAGGTGGTGCTCAATGGCTTGCTATTAATGGTAGCAAACATGGTTTCCTTATGAGTAAACTTGCATACAATTATGAAAGCTTAAAAGGAAAAAATCCTTCATTAAATGGATTTAGTGCTACAAAAATGGATAAAGGAATAAGACACGATTCAAAATTTTATAGAGCAAATCAAGCTAATCCAAGACTTGCAAACCTAAATGTTGCAAATACCTGTATCCAATGTCACGGAACAACAATCAAACTTGATAAAAACGGAGTTCCAGATCCTACAACTTGGCCAAACGATGGTATTGCTTCATTGTATCCAGATGGAGGTGTTGGAAACTGCTTAGCATGTCATAGCAGACATAAATTCTCTGCAGCTGAAGCTAGACAACCTGCAGCATGTTCAAACTGTCACTTAGGACCAGACCATCCAGATAAAGAAATATTCGAATCAAGTGTTCATGGACATATTTTTGATACAAATCATGAAGATTATAACTTTAATACTGGAGCTCAAATCCCTGGTAAAACTTTAAGAGGTCCTACATGTTTCACATGTCATATGAGTGGAATTAATGGTCTTAAAGCAACTCACAACGTATCACTTAGACTTAAATGGAATCTTTGGGCACCAAAAAGCTTCTTAAGAACTGGAGGACATGAAACTGCTGGTTGGGCATTCTGGAAAGGTGGAGGAAAAATTATAGGTGGTAAAACTGTAATTAGAGGTAATCCAAAAACTGGTAACCCTGCAGGTCCTGAAGCAGCAAGAGCTGCAATGAAAAAAGTATGTATGACTTGTCACGAAGTAACATTTGTAAATAACTATTTCCAAAGAGTAGATGCAGCAGTTAAAGTATATAATGAATATAGAGCTTACGCTAATAAAATGATGAAAGATTTAAAAGAAAGAGGTTTAATAAGATCAGATGTATGGAGCGATCCATTCTTCAAACTTTATTATTATCTATGGCATCATGAAGGAAGAAGATTTAGACAAGGTGCAGCAATGGGAAGCCCAGATTATGCACACTGGCACGGTGTATTTGAAGTAATGCAAGACATTAGAGAAATGAATGATATTTACAACTACAGAATGAAAATGTATAAAAAATATCATGATGCTAAAAAAGTTCTTGAAAACGAACCTCCAATGCCAGTTGTTACTCACGAATAATTCTCATGCCCTTTTTGGGCTTTTTTTATTTTAAATAATAATCTTTGACACTAAAATTTTAAAAAAATAAAAAGGGAAATTATTTTTTCCCATATTTTTTAGCAGCTTCTGCTATTTCTTTATCGCTCATACTTTTAGCGATATTAACCATCATAGGATTACCTTTTCCTGCTTTAAATTCTTTCAATTTTGCTTCAATTTGAGCAGGAGTTAATTTGTCAAGTTTAATTGCCATACCACCATTATGACACATTGCACAATTTTGATAAGCAAACGCCATAGCACCAAAAGCCACTAATGATAAAAATTTTTTCATATTTTTTCTCCTTTTGCAAGATTCAAATAATATTATAGCAAATTAAGTTCTAAATCTCAAAGGTAATGGATTAAATTTAACTTTGCATTTATTTTTTAATATTTTTCCATTTTTATCAATAATAATTTCATAATAACTATCTGCCCCCATTTCATCTGTAGAATGAAGCTCTAAAATTATTTCTCCATTTTTTATTTGATATTTATCAAAATTTTCATCCATTCCTAAATCAAAAAATCTAATCCAACCTTTTGTTACATTTATAATAAAAGCATCTTGAGTAGTATTTTTTATAGTTCCAATAACAAACAAATCTTTTCCATCTTTAAATACAAAATTTCCGTTAATTGAATGATTTAATTCTATTTTTTTCAAAAGTTTTCCATTTTTATAAATTTCAATATAACTTTTTCCATTTTTAAATACATCAACTAAAACATAATTATTATTTTTCTCAAAATACAAATCTTTTGGTAAAGCATATTTTTTATGAATTATATATTTTTTCTTTAATTTACCACTTTCATCTACCACTAATAAAACAGGATAATAATCATTTTCATCAACCCCTAAAATATAGATATCTCCATTATAAACATCTATTTTTTTAGTTTCAAGCAAATATGGAGTAGTAAATTTTTTCACAAAATTATAATTTTTATCTAAAAATATAATCTCAGTTCCATTTGGTCCTGGTGTAAAAAATATATAATATTTACCGAAATTAATTAAATCACTAGTTGTTACATGATATTTATTCATTAATTTATTATCTATTTTTATAATTTTCATATTTTGATTTACACTTTTATTTACATTAATATTTGTATTAGCACATCCTATTAAAAATAAAACAGCTACTCCGCTTATTACAAATTTTTTCATATTACTCCTTTAAAATCCTTTAAATAATACCCAAATACCTACTATTATTAAAAACACACCACTTATTTTTTCAATAATTCCCATATATTTTTTTGTTCTTTCAATTAATTTCATACTCCAAATAGTAAATATAGCCATCAAAATAAATGGTATTGCAAGACCTATTACATAAAGAATCATCATAGTAATGCTTTTTGCAGGATTTGTAGCAGCCATACCTACAATTGTCCCAAAAATAGGTCCAATACATGGAGTCCAACCAAATGCAAAAGAAACTCCTAAAAGAAAACTTCCAGCATTTTGAAAATTTATTTTTTTTTCGTATTGCATAAATTTAAATTTAACAAAGCCTCCAACATTTATACCAAAAATTATAATAATTATTCCAGCAATTATATTTATCCACTTATAAGCAAAAATATTTCCTATTAAATTAGCAGCAGCAGCCCCAATAAGAACAAAAACAAGAGCAAATCCTGCAATAAATAAACTTGAATTTATTAAAATTTTAAGTCTCTCTTTTGGAGTTAATTCTCTATTTTCAAGTTCTTTCGCACTAATTCCTGTAATATAAAAAAAATAAATAGGAACCATTGGTAAAACGCAAGGGGAAAAAAATGACAAAAGTCCTGCTACCAAACTAACAATAAAAGGCATAGAATCAAAATAATTGAATAAAGAATAGACTAAATTTTCCATTATTTACCTTTTTGATATTTTTGATTAATATTTTTAATTGTTTCTAAAAAGATTTTAGCAGGACGAGAACCCAAGATCCTATAATATAGCTTGTCATCAGGAGTAATTAACAATACATTTGGAGCCGCACCTGTAAAATAAGGAGAAAATGCAATTGGTACTCTATCTGTATCTGCATAATAAAAAATTGGAATAAAATGTTTATTAATATACTTAATAACAGGAGGATATTTATAAACAATATTTGCTAAATACCAGCAAGGAGGACAATGATGCACAGAAATATCCACAAAAAGTAATTTGTGTTCTTTTTTTGCAAGCTCAAATGCCTTTTTATAATCTTTCATCCAATGAATTGAATCTGCAAACAAAAACGATACTAACAACATTAAACTAACCAGCAATTTTTTCATTTTTTAACTCCTTTGCAAGATTAAAAGAATTTTTGATACAATCATTAAAACTAACCCCTCTATAAGCATTACCTGTAAGTATTATATCTACTTTTTTTGCTTCTTCAAAAATTTCATCTACTAATTGTTGATGTCCTAAAGAATAATTTGGAATAGCATTTTTATGAAACTTTACCCAAGAAATTTTTGGATTTTTTGAATTTGTTATTTTTTCTACATCTTTTTTTGCTATCTCTATAATCTCTTTTTCATTCAAATTTTTAATTTCTGGATATCTAGCTCCACCTACCATTACTCTAATTCCATTTCTATTTGGAAAAATATATTTATCCATTAAAATTCCAAGAGATTTTTCTTTTATAGTCAAAATACCAAAACCCACAGGCTTAATATCTTCATAATCAAATCCTACAATTGCTACTGGGTTATATTTTATTTTTTTAAGTAAAGAACTTAATTTTTCATATTTTTTTAAAATACTGGCAGATTCATAAGCAGGAGTTGCTAATACTATCTTATCAAAATCTTTAAGTTCGTCTATATCTTTAATCTCTTGTTGTACAAAAGTTGCTTTTATTTTTTCTTTAAGTCTATTTATAAATTCGCTCATTCCCCATTCAAATGAATGTAACTCTCCGCTTGGCTGACCTCCTCTTTTTAATTTCATCATCCCTTTAAAAAGACTCCCATACTCACATTCAATCTTTTTTAGTTTAGGAAAAGCAGCATTCATTGAAGTAATCTCAGGCGTAGAAGCATAAATACCAGCAAGCATTGGAATCATCATTTTGTCATTAAATTCTTTTCCTAATCTTCTAACAGCAAACTCTTCAACACTCTCTTCTTCACATTTTGGTTTTATAAAAAATTCTTTTAATAATCTTATTTTACCTTTAAAGGACATTATATCACTTTTTATAAAATCAATAGGTTTAAGAGGAATTTCTATAAGTTTATCATCATAAATAAATCTTTTTTTTGCATTCTCATTTGCCTTAATAGGCTCAATTCCTATCTCTTTACATAACTCAAGAGTTTTTGGAGAATTACTTAAAAATCCATTTACTCCTTCTTCAAATAGATAATTATCTACTTTTTGAGTATAAGCCTTACCTCCCCATTTCTCTTTTTCAAAAATAGTAATTTCAAATTTATCTTGCAAATAATAAGCAAGACTTAGACCACTAATTCCTCCTCCTATAATAGCTAATTTTTGCATGATTTTCTCCTATAAAATAAAACTATTATACCTAAAACTATCATAAAAGAACTCAAAATTTGCCCCATTGTAAATGGACCTAAAACAAATCCAAGCTGAACATCAGGTTTACGCCAAAATTCACATAAAAATCTAAAAAAACCATATGTTAAAAGATAAAGACCTATAAGTTCACCTTTGCATTTATAAAATTTTTTATAATAAAAATAGATAATTAAAAAACTAAGTAACCCTTCAAAAAAAGCCTCATATATTCCAATTGGATGTCTAAGAGCTCCATCAATATATACTCCCCAAGGAACGTCTGTAACTCTTCCAACAATTCTACCATTTAAAAAATTACCAATTCTTCCAAAAATATATGCAAGTGGTACAGCCAAAGCCACTACATCTAAAATTTTCCAAAAATCAACTTTTTTAATATAGCAAAAAAGAAAAGTAGCAATAGCAAATCCAATAACAGCTCCATGATAACTCATCCCAGCAATTCCAACAAATTTACCATTTACAAAAGGATTAAACGCTTGCCATGGATGAAGTAAATAATATGTTTGCATACCTGGCATATAAAAAAGCACATACCCAAATCTTGCACCCAAAATCACACCAATTTCTGCCCAAACAAAATATTCATCAATTATCTTTTTATCAAATCCAAGCTTTTGGCCAAATTTAATTCCAAGAAAATATCCTACAATTAAAGCAGTAATATACATTAAAGCATACCAATGAACCTTAAATCCTAAAAAAGAAAAAGCTATAGGATTAATGTGAGAGTAAATATGTTGCCAATATTCTATCAAAATAAAGCCTTTAATGTTTATTTTCTCTAATCACCTCAGCAATAAGTTCAAGTGGGTGTTTAAATAATTTATTATCCCCTACCTTATCAAGATGTTCAGTTATCTGCATTCTACATGCACTACACTCTGCACTTACAATATCAGCATCAACCTTTTTAATCATCTCAGCCTTAATAAGACCTTCTTTTCGTGCTAAATCAAATTTTTCACTCTGCATTGTAATACCACCAAATCCACAACAAACATTCGGATCTTCCATTTCATTTATTACATAATTTTTAGAAATTAAATTTCTTGGCTCTTTTCTTATATTAAAAACTTTTCCAAAATGACATGCATCATGATAGGTTATTTTTTTATCGCTTTTTTTAATGTTTTCAAGTCTTTTTTCAAGGTCTGTGTATTTATAAAGCCACTCAGTAGTCCCAAAAATTTTAGCTTTTACTTTTTTGTGTCTCTCAAGCCATTCAGGCATATAATATTTGATATATTCTTCATAATCTTTTTTAAGCATTGCTGTACATGTAGCTTCAGGCACTAAAATAGCATCAACCTCATCTATAAAACTTTCAAAATATTCAATATTTTTTTTAATTAAATATTCAGTTGTTTTAAAATCACCTGTAAAATAAGCAGGAGCTCCACAACACGACTGTTTTTTAGGAATAAAAATATCAATATTTAAAAATTTAAGAATTTCAACTAAACTATCCCCAACTTCTGTATAATTATAATTTGCCAGACATCCTATAAAGATTGCAACCTTTTTAGTAGGATTTTTAGCAGGAATTTTTTCTGGATATTTTTTTAAAAAGCTTTTTTTTCTAAAAGCTGGAAGTAATCTACCTTTATGAAGCATAGGAAGAGAAAATTTACTTCTAATTGATTTTTTTTCTTCTTCTATTTTAAAACCACATGTTTGAAAATAAAATCCAAGCTTACTAACTAAATCATAAGCCCATCTATGCTTTAGCATAAAGAAAAATGCCCTCTTCCACCAAGCTATACCAAACTTTTTGGCAACTTTTGCTCTAGCATTTTCTATCATAAAATCAGTAGGAAGTGAATTTGGACAAACTTCAACACATTGATTACATAAAAAACATGATTCAACTGTATCTTTAAAAGTTTTATCTATTTCAATTTCTCCTTCTTCAACTCCTTTTAAAATATCCAAAAAACCTCTAGGAGAAGTGGCTTCATCAGGATTTACTCTATGAATTGTGCATCCTGGAATACATTTACCACATTTAATGCACATATCGCTAATATCGCTAAATTTAAACACCTCTAGCCTTTTTTAAGTGCAATTTATCAAAATAAAATCAAAAAGTAAAGTTTATTTTTTAAGAGTCTTTAACCTATCAGCTTTACTTCCAATAGAAGTTATCTGAATACCAAAATTCCCATCTACTATTACAACCTCACCCTCTCCTATTTTTTTATCTTCTATTAAAATATCAAGAGGTTCGCTTGCTAATTGATCAAGCTCTACTACGCTTCCAATATCCATAGCTATTACATCTTTTAAAAGCATTATTTTACTTCCAATTCTAACTCTAAGTTGAAGTTTAATATCCATTAACATTTCAAGATTTTTAACTTCTTCAGAAACAACTCCAGAACTAGATACACTCTCTTCATGACTCTCTTCTTTAAAAAGAGATAAAAAAGCATCATCAAAAAGAACAGAACAAATACCAGAAATTTCTTTTACTTTACAATTAAAATTCACTATATAAGAATAAATAGAAAAATCATCTTTATCTGTCACAAATTTTATATCAAGTATCTCAAATTTCAATTCAGGCATATCTGATTGTGCCTCAAGAGTAGTTGATAAAGCTCCTAAAATATTTGAAACTATCTCTTTTATTGCATCTAAATCATCATTATCCACTTCTTCTTTACTCTCTCCCTCACCCCCTAACATTAAATCACAAACAGCTGTTGAAAAAGCAGGAGGAAGTAAAAAACACATTCTTCCTTTAGGAGTGACTTTAACTTCTACTTTTACAAAAGGAGGTTTTGGCTCTCCTATATCTTTTGATTGTGAAAGTATATTTATCTCAGGTGAAAGTCCTATAAGACCTTCAATTGTAGATTTAATTTCATTTTGAAGTAAATTTATAAAATTATTCACTTTCTTCTCCTGTTATTTGTTCAAGTTTTTGTTTACGTTTAAGCTCTAAATATTCTAAAATCTCTTTAACCTCATCATGCTCTGTTTTAAGTTTTTCTTTTATTTTAATACATCTTCTATATCTTCTAACCCCAAAATCTGCTATAAATTTTTCTCTTCCATCTACTTTTACTACTACTGTATCATCAGCAGGTCTATTTAATTTTATAATATCTCCAACTTCTAAATCTAAAATTTCTTTCATATTAAGTTTAGCATATCCAAGCACTGCTTCAAGCTCAATTTTTGCACCTCTAAGAAGTGCTCTAAGTTCTTTATTTCTTGATTTTCTAGAACTAGTCTCACTTAGCATCAAATCTCTACTTGCAAGTTTTGGCAAAAGAGATTCAATTGATATTACAGGATAACATATATTCATCATACCGCTTGTTTGACCAATAATTATTTCCATTACTACCATAATAACAATTTCATTTTGAGCGACAATTTGCACTACGTTTGGACTACTCTCTTTTGCTTCAATAACAGGAAATACCTCCATAATAGGAGACCACACTTCTTTCATATTTTGAGTAATAACTCTTAAAATCTGATCAAGTAAATTTAATTCAATATCGGTAAATTCTCTATTTGCATCAAAAGGCATTCCAGGACCACCAAGCAATCTATCTATCATAGGAAAAACAATAGAAGGGTTAATTTCAATTACACCTTTTCCATCTAAAGGTTTAAAAGAAAAGACATTAAACGAAGTAGGAGATGGTAAACTCATTAAAAATTCACCATAAGTCATTTGATCAACTGAATGAAGTTGAATCTCAACAATACTTCTCATCAAAGAAGAAATATCACTTGCCAAATTTCTAGCCATTTTATCATGAAGTGCTCTTATACTTCTTAATTGCTCTTTAGAAACTCTATTTGGTCTTTTAAAATCATAAAGAGTTATTTGGCGCTGTTCTAAAATATCTGGTGTTTTTTCAAGTTCTTCTGGATTTACTTCTTCATCTTCTACAACTTCTAAAAGAGCATCAATCTCTTCTTGAGATAAAATTTCAGCCATTTAATTCTTCCCTTATTTTTTTTATAACTTTTTTATGAATTTGAGATACTCTACTTTCACTAACTTCTAAAATTTCTGCTATCTCTTTTAGAGACAACTCTTCAAAATAATAAAGTTGAATAACCAACTGCTCTTTCTCAGATAATTTTTTCAAAACATTTTTTATAGCTTCAATTAACTCTTCTTCTTCAATCTTTTTTTCTATATTTTCAAAATAATTTAATTGATCTTCTATTGGCATTACGCTATAAATTTCACTAGCAGCTCTTGTACTTTTTATTTTTTCAATATCTACATCCAAAATTTCGCTCAAATATTCATTACTTGGTTCATGATTATATTTTGATGTATATTCTTGTATAATTTGTTCAATCTTTTTAACTAACCTTCTATCTCCTCTACTTAATGTATCAAGTTTTCTTAAAAAATCAAGCATTGCTCCATAAATTCTTTTTTGAGCATATCCCCAAAAATTATCATTTATTTTTGGATCATATCTATGAGATAATTTTACAAGTTCCTCATATCCAATTGAAACTAAATCATTAAAATCCACACTATCAGGAAGTCTCTCTTTTAACTTTGCAGCCATTGATTTTACAGCAGGCATATAATCAATAGCCAAACTTTTTTTATACTCTTCTAACTCTTTCAAATAAGGATTATACATTTTTATTCTTTCTTATTATTTCAAGTTCTTCTTCTTCTACTTTTTTGATAAAGTTAAAACTTTCAATAATAAAATCTTCACATTTTTCCAAATCTTTTATTTGCATATCTAATATTTCATCAACTTGGCTTTTATTAAAAAATACAATTTGTCTAATATTTACAAACTTAATAAAAAATGCTACTGTAGCTAATGAAATTAGATAAAAAATTGCCGTTACTAAGAAAGTAGCAAATAAAAAATTAAAAAAATCCAAATTATTTAAAATAGCAAAAATTATTCCTATAAAAAATCCACTAATTGTAGCAAAATATACAAAATTTTCTCCTCTCATTTCCCTCCCTTAAAATCCAGCAAAAATTTTTTTAAAAAAGCCTTTTATTCCACTTTTACTTTCAAGCACATTTCGTTCCGAAATTTTTGCAATTTTTTTAGCTATATTAAAAATCTGTTCGCTAACACTTGTATTTGGAAATTCTTTTACAAAAAGTTCTCTTTTTATAGAAGAAGAGGAAATTATCTTATTCTTTTGTATAAATCCTAACATTTGAAGTCTAAAATCTCTTTTTATATTACTTTTTGCTACATTAAAAATAGTCTTAAATACATTTCTTGCTTCTTTTTCATTTGCTACTTCATTCAAAATCATATAAACAATATCTCTTTTTTCGCTTATTACTTTTATCATCGCATATGCATCTGTAATAGCTGCAGGCTCAGGAACTGTAACAACCAATACATCATCAGCTGCATCTAAAAAAACTTGAACTCTTTTATCAATTCCTGCACTTGTATCAATAATAAAAAAATCATAACTTTTTAAAAAATCAAGCTGAGTAAAAAAGTTATTTAAATTTCTTTCATCTGCATATTTTATGATATCTTCTCCACTCTCTCCAGGAATTAAAGTAAAACCCTCTTCAATATCAACAGCTACATCTTTTAATTCACACTCTCCTTTTAAAACATGAAAAATATTTTTCTTTGCATTTACTCTAAGTAAAACATCAAGGTTTGCAAGTCCTATATCTGCATCAAAAAGAGCTACTTTAAATCCAAGAGCATGAAGAGCATATCCCAAGTTTGCACTAATAGTAGATTTTCCAACTCCCCCTTTTCCACTAGTTATTGCAATAACTCTAGTTGGAAGCTCTTTTTTTGTAGTAGATTCTACTAATTCTTTTAATTTATCAGCCTGAGTTTTCAATTAAGCTCCTTTTCTAAAATACCTCTAAGAAGATACTCTGCATTAGCTTCCATTAAATCATCTGGAACTTCTTGTCCTATAGAATAATAACTCACTGGTTTTTTAGTATCTAAAAGCAAAGAAAACATATTCCCATAGCTTCTCGTTTCATCAAGTTTGGTAAAGATTAAAGTATCTATAGGGAGAATAGAAAAATTATTATAAATATCAATTAAATCTTCATATTTAGTTATAGCAGATAAAACCAAATTGATATTTATTTCTGCAAATGTATTAACTTTTAAAAAGCTTGAAAGTTTTTCAATTTTTTCTTTATCATGTTGAGAACTTCCAACCGTATCAATCAAAATATAATCATTATGTCTAAGAGCATTCAAAGCTTCTTCAAAATCACTTGGGTCTACTACTGTCTCAATTGGAAGCCTCATCATTTTTGCATATGTCATAAGCTGCTCTACTGCTCCAATTCTATAAGTATCAAGAGTAATAATTCCTACTTTATGACGAGTGCTCAATTTATAAGCATATCTTGCAGCAAGTTTTGCAATAGTAGTAGTTTTTCCAACTCCTGTAGGTCCTACAAACATTAAAATTTTTTTATGTGGTGGTTTTATTTCTCTCTCAATTCTTATAGGAATCATTTTTTTAAGAAGAGTATGAAAGTATCTTTTTATTGCATTTCTATTTTTTCTCATTTTAAGAGGCATATATTTAATAGTTAACCTCATAATTTCATCTAAATGTTTTGAAGCCATACCACTAGCTTTTGCAAGAGCATAAATTTCACTAAATTCAGGTGGTAATTCAAGTTCTGTTTTATTAGTTATATCCCAAACAGTAGCTTGAAGATATTTAAGAGTATCTGCAATTTTACTTATTTCTTCTTTTAAAGCTTTAATTTCATCATTTTTAATTGAAACAGGTATTTTTTCTTTAATTTCATTTTTTTTAGATAAAGAATTTATCTCCTTAGCAGCTGTTGAAAGTTTTAATAAAACATCTTCATCCTCAGAAGCTTTTTTTATAGATTTCTCATCTTCTATAGCCACTACAATTTCATACAATCCAGGAGAGCTTAAAGTTTTTCTTTTAATCTCTTTACTTGAGACAATTACAACATCATCTCCAAGCTCTTGTTTTATTTTATTGAGTGCTTCGGTATATGTAGGTGCTGTATAAGTTTTTAGTTTCAATTTAATCCTTTAATGCAAGTGGTACCAAAACTGAATCTCTTTTTTTAAAATATGGATGAGGTATAATTAAATTTTTTTTATTTATTTTTAAATTATCATAAATAATTATATCCAAATCTAATGTTCTTGGAGCATTTTTAAAGCTTCTTTTTCTTCCAAATTTTTTTTCTGTATAAAGCAAAAATCTAAGAAGTTCATAAGGAGAAAAATCTGTATAAATTACTAAAATTGAATTATAAAAATCAGGTTGATTCAAATATCCAAAAGGAGGATTTTTATAAATAATAGAGGTTTGAACTATATCTATTTTTGGATGAGAATTTAAAAATTTATAAACTTTTTTAAATCTTCTTACACAATTTCCTATATTACATCCAATTCCTATTAAGACTTTGTGAGTTTTATTTGATTTTTTCATTTTAGCTGGGAAAAAATTAGTTTTTATTATTTTTTTCATATTTACACCTATTTAGGCATTCCTCTAGAAGTTATATACCCATAAATTCTACGAATAATCCTTTTTATTATAGGAGTAAAATCTCCTTTTTTTATTGCTCTTTTAATAGCATTTATATCCCCTAAATATTTTGCTACTTTATAAAGAATTGAGCGAATTTTACTTATACTCATAATATCTCAACCTCTCCATTATAATTAATTGCAACCATATCTTCTATTCTAATACCAAATCTTCCAGGGATATAAATACCCGGTTCTATTGTAAATACCATACCTTCTTTAAGCTCAATTTCATTTTTTGAATTAATAAAAGGCCATTCATGAATATCAAGCCCTACTCCATGACCTAAAGAATGAACAAAATATTTCCCATATCCAGCTTTTTCAATAATATCTCTTGCTATTTTATCAAGTTCACATGCTTTAATACCTACTTTTATTGCTTTAATTGCTTCTTCTTGAGCTTTCAATACTACATCATAAACTTTTTGAATCTCTTTTGGAAATTTTTGATTTTTATTCATAGAAATATTTTCACCTATATAAATAGTTCTTGTTCTATCAGAACAGTATCTTTTATGTTTAATACCTGCATCAAGAAGTAATAAATCTCCTTTTTTAAGAATTTTTTCACTAACTTCAGCATGGGGTTTTGCTGCATTTTCATTAATAGCTACAATTGGTTCAAAACTTAAAGGCCTTCTTCCTCTATTGGTAAGTTTTTCTTTGAATCTAAAACTAAGCTCAAATTCATCAATTCCAACCTCTATAACTTTTGCAAATTCATCAAAAGCCTTAGCTCCAATTTTTACCGCTTCTTTTATAATCTCAAGTTCTTTAGGAGTTTTAATCATTCTTTTTTTAAAAGAAAAGTTCTCTTCATTTATAAGATTTACTACTTTTTGTAAAGAAACATAATTTTTATAACTCCAATTATTTGGATCAATTTTTAATTTTTTAATTCTTTTTTTTAAAATTAATTCTTTTGCTTTTTTTATTAAATCTCTTGCTTCAATTACCTCAGCTCTTGCATTTTCTTTTGCATCAAGAGTATATCTTCCATCAGTAATTACATACTTTTCTTCATTGAGAGAGAGGAAAATAGCATTATCGCTACTCCATCCACACTCATAATAAATTTCATTCTCTTTATTTAGAATATAATTCATTATTGGTTTTGTCCTTGTGATTGTTGTGCCATTTTAAGTTGATTTAAAATCTCCATCATTGAAATAAGCCCCAAATGATAACTAAGAGGTCCAAATCCTGTAATTGTTCCAGCTACAATATCACTAATCATAGATTTATGTCTAAATTCTTCTCTTGCAGCTACATTACTCATATGCACTTCAACTGCAGGAATTCTTACTCTAACTGCTGCTAAAGCATCTCTAATTGAAATTGATGTATGTGTCAAAGCTGCTGGATTTATAATAATTCCATTAGTTCCATCTGTAAGTGATTCTTGAATAGCATCTACTATATCACCTTCATGATTTGATTGAAAAAACTCAATCTCAAATCCATTCTGTTTTGCTACTACTTCTAAATTTTTATTAATATCTTCTAATTTTGCAGGTCCATAAATATTTACTTCTCTAATACCTAAAAGATTTAAATTTGGTCCATGAATTACTTTAATTTTCAATTTTTCTCCTTTTTTTATTGTTATTTTACTAAAATTTTGGCATAAATATTGCTAAGATAATAAAAAAGGAGAAAGTTTGATAAAACTAAAAGCCGATTATGTATTAACAATGAATGAAAAAGATGAAATTTTATTAAATGCTGAAATTTTATTTTCAAATAAGATTATAGACATAGGGTATAATCTTCCTGGAGAAAGTATTTATTTAGGTAAAAATTCTGTTATTATGCCAGCTCTTATCAATACTCATACTCATCTTGAATTTAGCAAAAATAAAACTTCTTTAAACTACGGGGATTTTATTACATGGCTTGATTCTGTTATTAATTCAAGAGAAGAGCTTTTTATCTCTTGTAAAGGAGAGTGTTATAAAAATGCAATAGAAGAGATGAAAAAAAGTGGAGTTTGTGCTTTTGGAGAGATAAGTTCAACAGGAAATGATTTAAAATATTTAAAGTACTCTCCTTTAAAAGTAGTATATTTTAATGAAATTATTGGAACAAATCCTGCAATTGTAGATGCAATGTATCAAGATTTTTTAAATAGAGTAAATGAATCAAAACAATATCAAAATGAAAAATTTAAAATAGGAGTTTCTATTCATTCTCCTTATTCTGTACATCCTATTTTAATGGATAAAGTAATTGAATTAGCTAAAAATGAAAATTTACCTATCCAAGCCCATTTTATGGAAAGTAAAGCTGAGAGAAGCTGGCTTGATAAGGGTGAAGGAGAATTTAAACTTTTTTTTGAAAAACATTTTAAAAATGCAAAACCTTTAATTAAACCTATAGAATTTTTAGAAAAATTCAAAAATACAAATACAACCTTTATACATTGCGTTTATGCAAATGAAAAAGAATTAGAAAAAATTAGTCAATTAAATGCTTCAATAGCACATTGTCCTGTATCAAATAGACTTCTTAATGTAGGCAAATTAGACCTTGAGAGAGTAAAAAATCAATCAATCCCTTATTCTGTAGCAACAGATGGGATGAGTAGCAATTATTCTTTAAATCTTTTTAAAGAAATAAGAGCAGCACTTTTAATGCATACTGATCTTCATCCAAAATATTTAGCAAAAGATTTATTAAAAGCAGTTACAAAAAATGCTGCAAAACAATTACATTTAAATAACGGCTCTTTAGAAAAAGATAAAGATGCAGATTTAATAACTTTTAAATTACCTGGAAAAGTAAAAGAAAAAGAATTAATTCCTATGCATATAATTTTACATACAACCGAAGTAGAAGAGCTTTATATAAACGGAGAAAAAATTTAATTATTTCTCGTTTGTAATATTTATTATTTCTGCTCTTCTATTTAATGCTCTATTAGTAGCAGTAGTATTTGGAACTAAAGGATATTTTTCACCATATCCTTTTACAACTATTCTTTTTGGATTTATATGATAAACTTTAACTAATATATTTTTTATGGCTTCAGCTCTTCTTAAAGAAAGTTTTAAATTATATTTTGGATTTCCTATATTATCTGTATATCCATCAATTTCTATTTTTAATTTTGGATTTGCTTTTAAAATTTCTGCTACTTTTTTAATTTGTGGATAATATATTTTTTTAACTGTAGCTTTATTAAAATCAAAATTAATTCTAAGAGTTGTGATTATTGGACATCCATAATGATTAACTAATACATTTTTTGGAGTATTTGGACATTTGTCTATATTGTCTGGTACTCCATCACCATCACTATCTTTTATTTTTTCTTTTATGTAAATTTTTTTGATAATTACTTTAGGTTTTGGAGGTGTAGGAGTTTTCCATCCTGCTACTTCTTGATTTCCAGCTAATTGAACTACATTCGTAGCCAATGGCTTATCTGCACATCCTACAATAAATAAAGCTCCTAATGAAAATAGTAAAAATTTTTTCATCTTTTTCTCCTAAATTAATATTTCCCTTTGCCCTTTTGCATTTGGAGGTGAAAGGATACCTTTTCTTTCCATCTGTTCAATTATATTTGCTGCTCTATTATACCCAATTTGAAGTCTTCTTTGAAGATAACTTATACTCGTTCTTTTTTCTGTAAGTATTATTTTCTTAGCTTCTTCAAATAATTCATCTACTTCATCCAAATCATCTTCTATTTCTGTACTTTCAATAGTGTTAATTATTGAATTATCATACTCTACTTCCCTTTGAGATTTTAAAAATTCTACAATTTTTTCTATTTCTTCTTCACTTGTAAAAGGAGCATGAAGACGAATAAGTCCGCTAATACCTGGAGGAGTAAATAGCATATCACCACGTCCTAGCAGACTCTCAGCCCCAAATTGGTCTAAAATAACTTTTGAATCTATTTTTTGCCCAACCTTAAAAGAAATCCTACTTGGAAGATTTGCTTTAATAAGTCCAGTTACAACATCAACACTTGGTCTTTGAGTAGCTACTATTAAATGAATTCCACTTGCTCTTGCCATTTGAGCAAGTCTTGCAATAGAATATTCCACATCTTTTCCACTAGTCATCATCAAATCTGCAAGTTCATCAATAATAATTACAATATATGGTAATTTTTCATCAGCTTTTTTATTATAGTTTTCTATATTTTTAACTTTCATTTTTGCCATAAGTTTATAACGTCTTTCCATCTCTTTAACCATTGCATTAAGAGCAGTTATTGCTTTTTTAGGTTCTGTTATTACAGGAGTTAGGAGATGAGGAATGTCATTATAAATAGAAAATTCAAGCATTTTTGGATCAATCATTACAAATTTCAGTTCATCTGGAGAATTTTTATAAAGGAGTGAAAGAATCATAGCATTAATACCCACACTTTTACCACTTCCTGTAGTCCCAGCTATTAATAGATGAGGAAGTTTTGCCAAATCTGTAACAAAAGGAGCTCCTACTATATCTTTTCCAAGAGCTAAAGTTAGAGGAGATTTTGATTTTTTAAAAATATCACTCTCAAGTATTTCTCTAAGATAAATAGTTTCTTGCTTTTCATTTGGAATTTCAATTCCTACAACATCTTTTCCAGGAATTGGAGCTTGAATTCTTATGGATTTGGCTTTAAGTGCCATAGCCAAATCATCTTGAAGAGCTAAAATTTTACTAACTTTTATATGAGGCAGAGGCTTAAATTCAAATGTAGTAACTACTGGTCCTACATAATATCTAACAACATCTCCTTCAATTTTAAATTGTTTTAATTTTTCTATTAATATTTTTATCTTCTTATCAATTTCTGCTTCATTAATCTCAGCTCTTTTCTTTGGAGGTTTTGTTAAAAATTCAAGTGAAGGGAATTTCCAATCTTTTGGTTTTTCACGTTCTCCTATTTCTATTTGACTAAGAAGTTTTTTAGTATCTTCAAGCTCTACTGCTTTTTTTACTTCTACCTCTTTTGCTTCTTTATTTTTTTGTTTTTCTTTTTCGTTTATATTTTTTGATTTTATTTCTTTTTGATTATTTTCTTCTTTTTTTTCTTCAATTTCCTTAGAGTTTGCCTCTTTAAAATCCTCTTCATCAAGTTCTATATTTTCTACATTAAAATTACTATCTTCATAATTATCCTCGTTAAAATCCTTTTTTTCATCTTCAAAATTATCATTTTCCTCTATCACATCTGAAATTTTTTGATGAGATTTTTTTCCTAGATTTTTAAAATAATCAAATATTTCTTCTTCAAAAATCATAAACAATCCCCATCCTCCAATAACAAACACCAAAAGAATTACTCCCAAAATTCCTATAAAAGAACTTAATGTTTTAACAAATAAATTTCCAATAACTCCTTTTTTTATAAGCAAGCTCTGAATAAATAAAAAATCAAAAAAAAGTATTAATACCCCTAAAACTCTTAAAGAATTTTTAAAATCAAATTTGTTTTTATAAGCTAAATATAAAATCCATAATAAATACAAAAATACAATATACCCAAAATACCCAAATAAAACTAAATTTAATTTTCCAATAAATTCACCAATTTTCCCTACATAGTGGAAATTAGGAACTAAAGTAGCCACACCTATAAAAATAACAACAGCTAATAAAAAGAGGAAAAAAGCCTTTTTTAAAATCCCAAATCCTTTTTAAATGGAATTTTATCTTAAATAATTAAGAAGCGTCAAATTATTTACTTTTGCAATACTTGCTAAAAGTGCTTGATATGAAGTTTGAATAGAATTGAGCCTCATTGTAGCTTTTCCTATATCTGTATCAATATTTTGAGATTGAAGTTCTATTACATGATTTTTTAACATATCCACTCTTTGGATACTCAAATTAAATTCTTCTGATACTGCCCCTATTTTTGAATCTTCTCTTCTTACTCTATCCATTACATGCTCAATTGCTTCAATTGCTCCTTGAATACCATAATTTCTAGGATCTTTAGAATTACTATTTGCATAATCATTTCCATTTTTAACCGCTTCAATTGCATTTTGAAGTGTTTGAAAAAAGTCTGTTTGAGGTTCATCTATTGTAATAGCATTATTTTCTTGAAAAGAAAAATTATCATCGCTATTAAACATACTAACTCTTAAATTTGTATTTTGATTTTGTAAATCTTTTACAAAAAATCTTCCTTTTTCATCTACCCCTGCTACAACTTTTTGCTCTGCTTCTTTTATAGCATCTTTATATGAAAGGGTTGAACTTGGAAGAGTATCAGTTGTAAGCATTGAAATGATATCTCCTAATTGCTTAAAAGTTACACCTTTTGTAATTTTCTCTTTTTTACACATTTTACATGTATCTTTATCCAAATACTCTTGAGTTGTTATTTGAGTATGTGCTGGAGTTTTTTCTCCATTCTCATTTAAAATATCATAAACATTCCCATCAACTTCAAATGTAGAAAGATGTCCATTGCTATCTGGTGTATCTCTTAAAGTAATAATAGCTCTTTTAAAATTCCCATTAATATCATAATATCTCACTTCTATTTGCTGAGGATAATTACTTGGAGAGAGATTTAACGTATCTGCTATTACACTATTTTCTCCTGCATATTGTTGAGCTTCAGGATTGTTTTCAATAACAAGTTCTCCATCTTTATATAAATATTTTTTATCAGCAATTATTTGAGAAACATTAGAATTTAATACATTTCCACTCTTTTGAAAAAA